>JAZQLG010000139.1:0-38088 GCA_045542575.1 Faecousia sp. | reverse complement strand
GAGGGGTTAAAATGGCTTGCTACGCAAGGCTTTTTGACTTACTGCGCAACTCTCCCCTCTCGAGTATCCACATACACTTCGGGGTCGAGTTGCTTGTCTTGGCGGCTTTGGTGACCTCTGCCAGTCTGTCAAAAACAAGTTTTTTGACAGACTGTAAAAAGGCTGGAAAATTCCAGCCTTTTTTCTTTGCAATTCGTAAAAATTATGGTATGCTATACGCATAGAATTCACAGAAAAGTGGTTATCCAATGAAAAAGATTTCTCTCATTGGCGTTATTATCAGTCTGCTGATTTGTCTGATCGGATGTGCGCATACGGATAATACGCAAATTCTTGCTACCACCAAACCGGTATATCAATTCACAGCCGCGCTCTGCAAGGATATACCGCTGGAGGTAGATCTGTTAGTTTCAGAGAACGTATCCTGCCTTCACGATTATACTTTGCAGGTCAGCCAAATGAGGAAGCTGGAACAAGCAGAGGTTGTTATTATTAACGGTGCGGGATTTGAGGATTTTCTTGATGACGCAATACCCGATGGAAAGAAAATTGTGGACTGTTCAAACGGTATTTCTCTGCATTGCGGCACCCACCACCACGAGGATGGTCACGCCCACGATTCAGATCCCCACATTTGGCTCAGCATCCAAAATGCGCAAAAAATGGTTGAAAACATCTATGCAGAGCTTTGCGAGCTTTACCCACAGCACACAAACATATTTACAGACAATTTAGAAGAGCTTTACTGTGCCTTTTCCGCCCTTGAAGGTGAAGCGAAAAGCTTGACCACTCTGTCTAATCGGGAAATCATCACCTTCCACGACGGTTTTTCTTACCTTGCCGACTCTTTCGGTCTTCATATTGTGAAAGCAATCGAGGAGGAATCCGGATCAGAAGCATCTGCCCGTGAAATTATTGAAATCATTGAAATTATCGACCAATACAAAATCCCCGCGATCTTCATAGAAGCAAGTGGTAGTGCTTCAGCCGCGACCGTCATTCAAGCTGAAACCAATGTAAAGGTTTATGATTTGGATATGGGACTCTCACAACGCAATTATTTTGAAGCAATGCACCACAACATTGAAGTACTAAAGGAGGCACTGGAATGAATATTCATCCCCACGGCAGCGGCTGCGGTCATTCCTGCTGCCTGCGAATTCAGGACCTGCAAGTAAAAATAGGCAGCCAGGAAATCCTGGATGGCATCAATCTGCATGTTCACTGCGGTGAGCTTATAGCACTCATTGGTCCTAACGGTGCAGGAAAAAGCACACTGATTAAGGCCATTTTGGGGCAAGCGGAATATTCCGGTGTTATTTCCTTCTCAGTTCCCGGACAGAGAAACAGAAAAGCAAAGATCGGCTATGTGCCGCAAAGCCCCACTTTCGATCCGGGTGACCCTATGAGCGTAGCTGACCTGTTTGCCTGCTGTATGAGCAAACGGCCTGCTTTTCTTGGCGTTTCAGGTGCAATGCGGCAAAAAATCGCCGATTGTCTGGCAAGAGTTCACGGCGAAGGGCTGATCGATAAAACCGTTGGTACCCTGTCCGGTGGTGAGCTGCAACGGGTTCTTTTAGCCCTTGCGCTGGAGCCTCTGCCTAACATCTTAATCCTGGACGAGCCTTTGTCCGGTGTGGATGTGGAAGGCATCACTGCCCTAATGGATATGCTGGATGAGATCCGCAGAGAATATGACCTTTCCATTTTGATGACGACCCACGATTTCACCACGCTCTCCAAATATGCAGACCAGGTCGTTCTCATCGACAAAGAGATACTTTGCCGTGGAACGGCTGCCGAAGTATTGTCAAGCCCGGAATTTAATCGGGTGTTTCACAGAAGCGGAGGTGCCTTATGAGTATTTGGTACAATTTCTGTGATTGGATCCCACTTGAAATGCTCCACTGGCGATTTATGCAAAACGCACTTCTTGCTGTTTTGGTGATGGCTCCCCTTTTTGGTCTTATGTCCACTATGGTGGTTTCCGGTAAAATGAGCTTCTTCTCTGATGCATTGGGACACTCTGCCTTCACCGGTATCGCAATTGGTGCAATTTGCGGAATAGGTGCGCCCACTCTGTTTGCCGTTATTTTTGCAATTGCTTTTTCCCTTCTGTTTTCTCTTGTTCGGCACAAAAGCACGCAAACCGCCGACACGCTTATCGGTGTTTTCTCCAGCACCGCTGTAGCTCTTGGGATTTTTATTGCTACCCTTGGCGGCAATAGCTTTACAAAGTACAATAAATATCTGATTGGCGATATCCTATCTGTAACTCCGGCAGAAATCGGTATGCTTGCAATTGTGCTGGTCTGTGTGCTGATCTTTTGGGTTATTTACAGCAACAAGCTGATTCTTTCCTCTGTTCACCCTCAGTTGGCATCCTCCCGGGGGTTTTCTACCTTTGCTGTACAAACGATGTTCACCACAGTTGTTGCTGTAGTGGTCACGCTTGCCATCTCCTGGGTCGGCCTTCTGATCCTTAACTCTCTGCTCATCCTCCCCGGCGCAGCATCCCGGAATATTGCCAAGAACTTAAAGCAATACCATATGTTTTCTGTGATCTTTGCGTTGCTTGCATCTGTGGCCGGCCTGTGTATTTCTTATTTCCTCGGTAGTTCTGCCGGCGCGGCAATCAGCCTGGTTCTCGCTTTAATATTCACTGCTTCCTTTATCTTCAGAAAGGGGAAGCGGTAATATGGAAACTGTTCAGATGCAAATAATCGCCCGAATCAAAAGTGATTTTTCCACAAAATTCGGGATTCCGCGTCAAAGCGGACTTGTAAAGGAGCTACAGTCGACCATCGTTATGGAGCCGGAGTTTCGTAACCCGGACATGCTGAGAGGTATTGAGGGCTTCTCGCATCTGTGGCTTATTTGGCAATTCTCCGAAAATGCCGACAAAGGCTGGTCCCCCACCGTCCGTCCACCCCGCTTAGGTGGCAATACCCGATTAGGCGTCTTTGCTACCCGCTCTACATTCCGCCCAAACTTTATCGGTCTTTCCAGTGTAAAATTTGAGGGATTAGAGCACACAAAGGACTTTGGCACTGTGATCCATATTTCCGGTGCGGACCTGATGGATGACACGCCCATTTTTGATATTAAGCCTTACATTCCCTACGGCGATTGTCACCCAGACGCCACCGGCGGCTTCACAGATACGGCAGAAAGCTATCTGCTGGATGTTGTTATTCCCGATGAGCTGCTTTCCGTTCTTCCGAAGGACAAGCGCGCTGCCGCAATCGGTGTTCTTTCCCATGACCCACGGCCATCTTATCAAAAGGACTCCGATCGGATCTATGGCATTTGCTTTGCCGGTTATGACATTCGCTTTACTGTTACAGATAAGAGATTGACCGTAGTTGAAGTGAAGGAAGCTTAAAAAATGCAGTGCTGACTATTAAACAGCACTGCATTTTTCTTATTTGTACATGGGGTACTTTTCGCAGATATCGTGAACGATTTCCTTCACCTGCTTAGAGGTGCTTTCAAAGTCACGGGCGGTCATACCGACGCATTGGGCAATCTTCTTCATTTCCGCTGCGCCCAAACCTCTGGTCGTTACTGCGGCAGTACCGATGCGGACACCGCTGGTGATAGCAGGCTTCTCGGGATCACCGGGAATGGCGTTCTTGTTCAGGGTAATATGGTTGCTGTCACAGCGGATCTGCAGTTCCTTGCCGGTGATGTGCATAGGCCGCAGGTCCGCCAGCATCAGGTGATTATCTGTGCCGCCTGTCACAAGGTCGAAGCCCTCTTCCAGCATGGCATCGGCAAGCACTTTGGCATTGGCAACCACATTCTTTGCATAAGTCTTGAAGTTATCACTCATAGCTTCCTTCAAGCATATAGCCTTAGCAGCAATAATATGCTCCAGAGGGCCGCCCTGGGTGCCGGGGAAAACGCCGGAATTCAGCTTCTTGGCAAATTCCTCCTTAGCTAAAATCAGGCCGCCACGAGGGCCGCGAAGGGTCTTGTGGGTCGTTGTTGTGACGATATCCGCATAGGGAACGGGATTCTGATGAACGCCACCGGCAACCAGGCCGGCAATATGGGCCATATCTACCATAAGCACCGCGCCAACCTCGTGAGCAATGTCAGCAAAAATAGAGAAATCGATAGCTCTGGGATATGCGGATGCGCCGGCAATGATCAGCTTAGGATTATGCTTCTTTGCAAGGTCACGGATTTCGTCATAGTCGATACGACCTGTCTCGTGATTCACATCATAGGCAACCGCATTGTAGTACTTGCCGGAAAGGTTGGCAGGACTGCCGTGGGTAAGATGTCCGCCATTTGCCAGGCTCATACCCAATATGGTATCACCGGGCTGCAGAAGGGCAATTTGCACAGCCATATTTGCCTGTGCACCGGAGTGAGGCTGTACATTGGCAAACTCTGCGCCAAAGAGAGTCTTTGCTCTTTCAATACATAAGCTTTCCAATTCGTCCACACAGTGGCAGCCGCCATAGTAGCGCTTGCCGGGCAAACCTTCTGCGTACTTGTTGGTCAGAACAGAGCCCATAGCAGCAATAACCGCAGGCGAAGCAAAGTTTTCTGAAGCGATCAGTTCCAAACCGTCCTGCTGACGCTCCAGCTCATTTTGCATCATAGCGCCAACTTCCGGGTCATATTGAGAAACAAAGCCAATAGAATCAATGGGTTTTTCCAACATAAAAGAATCCTTCCTTCTGTAAAAATACGGCAGTCCCCAAATGAGGACTGCCGAAAACCCACAAAGGGGGTAAGCTTTCGTTCTTCTCTGTCCTTTTGCCTGAGAGATTCGGCTTATGCCTTGCACCTTCGGCACACAACTAAATGTGTTCTCCAGAGAGTCCTCGACTTTTCGGTCCCATCACAAAATGTGATACCTGAGACTGTTAATCCTTCGGTGGGCAGCGCCGCTTTCCCGAAAAGCTTCACAGGTATTCTGTTATTACATAGTATACACTATTTCCCTATAATGTCAAGGGATTCTGCTTATTATCCAGGAATATTCTTCATCGTCAGACTGATGCGTTTGCGCTTCTCATCCACTTCCAATACACACACCTTGACAACATCTCCGACCTGCACGACCTCTGAAGGATGCCGCACCTTGTGCTTTGCAACCTGAGAGATATGCACCAGGCCATCCTGGTGGACACCGATGTCCACAAACACGCCGAAATCAATAACATTTCGCACGGTACCTGACAGCACCATACCGGGCTTCAAGTCCTTCATTTCCAGCACATCGGTGCGCAAAATAGGTGCAGGCAGGTCATCGCGGGGATCTCTGCCCGGTTTTAGAAGCTCCTTCACCACGTCCTTAAGGGTAGGAACGCCTACGCCACATTCCTCGGCTGCCCGATAGATACCATAGGTCTCCAGCTTTGCAGGCAGAAGCGACAGGTTCCCCTCAGATACATCCTTCATTGTGAGTCCACAAAGGCTCAGAAGGGTCTGGGCAGCCTTATAGGACTCCGGGTGGACACCGGTGTTATCCAATATTTCCCTGCTTTCAGGAACCCGCAGGAAGCCAGCGCATTGCTCATAAGCCTTTGGCCCGAGCTTAGGCACCTTCTTAAGCTGGGACCTGGCTGTGAAAGGACCATTTTCCTCCCGGTATACAACCACATTTTTTGCCGTTGTACTGTTCAGGCCGGATACCTGCTGCAATAAACTGACAGATGCCGTATTTACATCTACGCCGACCGCATTAACGCAGTCCTCAACGACGGCGCCCAGGGCTTCATCAAGACGCTTTTGGGGCATATCGTGCTGGTACTGGCCAACACCGATGGCCTTGGGATCAATCTTCACAAGCTCTGCCAGAGGATCCTGCAACCGCCGGGCAATCGATACCGCAGAACGCAGATTTACATCAAAATCCGGGAATTCCTCCGCAGCCAATTTAGAAGCAGAATACACAGATGCGCCGGCTTCATTAACGATCATATAGCTGACACCGGGAACATTTCGAAGCATCTCAACCGTCATTGCCTCTGTTTCACGAGAGGCTGTACCGTTACCGATGGCAATATGGCGAACACTGTGCTTTTGAATCATTTTCGTCAAAATCTCAATTGCCCTGTTTTTCAAATTGGCAGAATGTGTCGGGTACACAACGGTGGTATCCAATACACGGCCTGTTCCATCAACCACAGCAACCTTACAGCCATTTTTATATCCGGGGTCTAAGCCCATGGTTACAAAGCCCTTTACTGGCCGTTGCAACAGCAGAGGCTTCAAATTCAGGGCAAAATTCATAATGGCGGACTCCGCTGCCCGGTCCGTCAGCGTGTTTCGCAATTCCCGTTCCACGCTGGGGGCGATCAACCGGTCATAGGCATCCACTGCAGCATTTCGCACAAATGCAGAAACAATTGCTGTAGGCTTCAGTGCCATGCGGCAAACAAGGGCCTGCCCTTCTGCACCGGGCAGTGTGGCACTAACCTTCAAATAACCTTCCCGCTCGCCACGGTTAATGGCAAGGATCTGATGATTCTGCAGGCGTTGTACCGGGGTTTTGAAATCATAATACAGCCTGTAAACACTGTCCTGTTCCGGATCTGTTGCTTGCACTGTGACAATAGCCTGCCGTTCCATTTTGGTGCGGAGAGCTTTTCGGATCTCCGGGTCATCAGAAAGCATTTCGGCGATGATATCCGAAGCACCTGCCAGCGCATCCTCAACCGTATTAACACCCTTTTCTTCGTCAATATACTCTTGCGCAAGCAGCTCGGGGGCTGTTCCGTCCTGGGCAAAAATCGCAAGGGCCAGAGGCTCCAATCCCTTTTCCTTTGCCACCGTGGCTCTTGTACGGCGTTTCTGCTTATAGGGTCTGTACAGGTCCTCTGCTTCTGCCAATGTGGAGGCGGAAGCAATCGCAAGTGACAGTTCTTCTGTTAATTTTCCCTGTGCTTCAATTGCCCGGAGGATTTCCTCCTTCCGTTCCTGCAGGTTTCTCAGATACTGCAATCTTGTTTCAAGGTTGCGAAGCACCGTATCGTCCATGCTGCCGTGGAGTTCTTTACGATAACGGGCAATAAAAGGAATGGTATTCCCCTCATCCAGCAAGGCAACCACATTCTCCACATATTCCTTTTTCTGGCCCAATTCCTGGGCAAGCTGTTCAAGTAATTCCAATGTAAAACGCTCCTTTCGATTTATATACATTATAACACAGATGTGGCTTCGTTTCAAAGGTTTTATTTGACAAGCAAATGTATAGATTATATAATATAGTTGCTAATAAAAAAGGAGGGTAACTATATGGAAAAGAAAATTATCACCATCAGTCGTGAGTTTGGCAGTGGCGGTCGCACCATCGGTCACAAACTTGCAGATGCACTGGGAATCCCCTTCTATGATAAGGAATTGGTTGACCAGATCGCTTTGGAATCCGGCTTTGCCCCCAAATATGTTGAAGAACATGGTGAGCACTCCCCCGGTAAGAGCTTTTTCTCCTATGCCTTCGCTCCCCAGGGTGTTCCCGGCATTATGAATGGTCTGTCTTCTGCAGATTTTCTTTGGAACATTCAATGCAATGTCATTTTGCAATTGGCAGAAAAAGGCCCCTGTGTAATTGTTGGCCGAAATGCAGACTACATACTCAAGGACCGCAAGGATGTCCTGCACGCTTATATTCACGCAGATCTGCCCTTCCGCGCAGACCGCATCGTCCGTCTGTACGGTGAATCCGAAAAGAGCCCCGAAACCCGTCTGCAGGAGAAAGATAAGCGCCGCCGCGTAAATTACCAGCACTACACCGGCAGGACCTGGGGCGTCGCCCAGAACTATGATATTTGTCTGGACAGCAGCGTCCTTGGCGTGGATGCCTGCGTTGACATTCTTCTGAACATAGTCAAAAACAGTAAAGACTAAGCTAAATGCCTGTTGCGCTTTGCAACAGGCATTTTCTTATGCTTCTTCTTTTATGTGGATATTCACGCCGTTTACCTCCACATTCTCATCAGCGCAAATCAAGATATACTTTACGCCACCAATAATGCGGGTTTCCACCAGATCACTCCGTTCCGGATTGACCTTGATAACCACATCGGGTGTCTTGATCTCCAGCTTATTGTTATTGAGCAGGTTCTTGGGATGCAGCTGCGCATCGTGTCCGAATGCTTCGTCGAATGCGATGCTGAATTTTGCCCTTGCCTTCTCCTCTACAGCACACTCCTGCAATGCAAGACCAAGTTCTTCCTTTCCGATCAACAGCGGCTCTGCCACCTTGCTTTCCTTATGCATTTGGATGCTCTGATAAAGGTTGTCGTGAACGCCCTGTACCACATCCATACTGCAATCCTCTCCCAATGCAGTGGTCAATACGGCTTCAAAAGACTTCTTCTGGTCGGCAGCGCACTTAGGCGCCTTTGTTCCAAACAAGGACGAAATCAGTTCCTCGTGGGCAAGCTTGGGGCTATGGGTATAGAAAAGCGCATTATAAATATTGGTTGCCCGACCGTCAAATGCCGGGAACATAAATCCTATTTCCGGAGCACTGACCACCTGAGCAAGACCACCATCGTGGAATTCCTTGTTCTCAGCCACATAACGCAAATTCGCTTTTGCTTCCTTTACGGGGCAAATAGCGCAGAGAAAATATGTAAATACCTCCCCGGATGCATCTGCTTGTGTAGTATCATCCTTGCTCTTGAAAGGAACATCGTAGCTTTCCTGGCCTAAAAGTATCAGGTAGTTTTCCTGCATGCTTACAGCATCAATGATTTTACGGTACAGTGCCAGGCGAAGCTCCTTGCTGTCAAGTCGGCTTTCCCGCAAGTCCATCAGCAGTTTATGCTCAGCGCAACCGTCTGCTACCTGGCTGGTGCGGAAAGTGATGTCCAAAAGGTTCTTCCCCAAACCGCCGCTCAAGGTCCTTTTGAAAAGCATAAAATACTTCTCTGCCTCATTATCGGGCATCATTCCAATACTCTGCTTAAACTCCGCAATGATTTCCTTTTGTGTATTCACATAGCAGCCGTAAAGGGCTGTCATATTACTTCTGTCCCGGCGTGCTCTACGCCGGATCTCGCCAATTTCTTTTTCGTTCATAGTATATCCTTCTTCCGGGAAAAGCACGCATCGGTCTGATGCGTGCTTTCAGTTTCATTTCAGACATTTCCAGTTCTGGATAAAGTACTCAACACCGGAATAGACCGTTGTCACCACAATTACCGCGTTCACAGCCATAATAAGCCAGAAAACGCCGGGAAATGCCATTGCGAAGCAAAGTCCGACCATTGTACTGGCGGTCTTGATCTTGCCGCTCCAGCCGGCAGCAATTACAACACCCTTTCCAACAGCAATCAAGCGAAGGCCGGTTACCGCAAATTCACGGGTCAGTACGATCATAAGCGCCCATGCAGGCATCAAATTCCACTGACAGAACATCAGCATTGCCGCAATCACCAACAGCTTGTCTGCAAGAGGATCCAAGAATTTTCCCAAATCCGTTACCTGATTGCGTTTTCGGGCAATAGTGCCATCCACATAGTCTGTAATGCTGGCTAAAATAAAGAGTGCCAGTGCGATCAGCATCCACATATTAAAGGTGCCGCCGCTTAGATACATAAACACCATATAGGCGGGTATACAGGCAATACGCACCAATGTGATTTTCGTTGCCAATGTCATAGTCATTCCTCCACTGGATAGCCGGACAGATCTCCATCTGCAACGGCATCCACGCATACTTTTATAAATGTGCCTTCCGTTAACGGTTCCTCTGTGGCAAGCCAAACACGACCGTCAATTTCAGGAGAATCTGCATATGTACGGCCATAATACTGCTGCATATCCTCATCATAGCCATCCACAAGGACCTCCAGGGTCTGCCCCAACAGCGATGCGCAATAATCATCCATAATGGCAGACTGGATCGTTTCCACCATTTGCGCCCGCTGCTGGGCAACGGAGCTGTCGGGGTAATCCATTTCTGCTGCAGGTGTTCCCTCCTCTGCAGAGAACGGGAAAGCGCCAACGCGCTCCATACGCATTTCCTTCAGAAAATCGCAAAGCTCAGCGAATTCTTCTTCTCCTTCACCCGGCAAGCCGGTAATCACACTTGTACGGATCACGAGTCCGGGAATGCGTTGCCGCAAATTCGTAAGCACCTTTCGCAGGAAGGGGCCGTCCCCTCGTCTGTTCATCAGCTTTAAAATCTCGCTGTTACAGTGCTGAATAGGCAGGTCAAGATATTTTACGATCTTATCCTCCGTTGCGATGACTTCAACAAGCTCATCGTCAATTTCGTCCGGGTAAAGATAGTGCAGACGGATCCAGTGAAGACCGTCAATTTGGCAAAGTTTCCGCAACAGCTCCGGCAGAAGGCGCTTGTGTCCGGGAAGGTCTGTTCCGTAACGGCTGGTATCCTGGGCTACAACCATCAGTTCTTTTACGCCATTCGCCGCCAAAACTCTGGCTTCATACAGGATATCATCCATCTGGCGGCTGCGAAATTTACCACGCAAATAAGGAATTATGCAGTATGAGCAGCGGTTGTCGCAGCCTTCAGCAATTTTCAGATACGCATAATGCTCCGGCGTTGTAAGAATTCTGCCGATCTCCTCCTCAGGCGCATCAATATCCCCAAAGTCCTGTACGGTGTTTTCCTGAAGCAACGCCTCGATAGCCGGTACGACCTGTGTATAGCTTCCTGTTCCGAGTACGCCATCCACTTCTGGCATTTCCTGCATAATTTCCGCCTGGTAACGCTGAGATAGACAGCCGGTCACAAGGATTTTTCCGACCAGGCCTTCAGATTTCAATGCTGCCATTTGCAAAATAGCTTCAATTGCCTCCGATTTGGCAGAGTCGATAAAGCCACAGGTGTTGATCACAACAACATCGCATCCAACCACATCGGGGCGGACCTCAAACCCAGCTTCTTGGACCCGGAACATCATCCGTTCACAGTCCACCTGGTTCTTGGCGCAGCCTAAAGAAATAAAACCAATTTTTGCCATTCTAATCCTCCAGGATATCCGTCAAATCCAGCGCATTAAGTGCCTGACGGATCTGTCCGTAAGTAAAGCCTCTGCGCAAAAGCGCATCTGTTGCCTTTCGTACATCCTTTTCCTCACGGGATGCACCAAGCTTGCTTTGCAGGAATTCAACCACACGCTCCGTTTGATCAGGGTAATCTGCAAGAGCCTCATCCCAATACTCCTTGGGAATTCTTTTCTCATAAAGGGCCTGTTTGGCCCTTGCTTTTCCATAGCCCTTATTTATGCATCGGCTAACAATCTGGCGGGCAGTTTCCAGGTCATCCACAAGGTGCATTTCCTGCATCCAGGAAACAGCCTGCTTTGCATGCTCAGGGTCTTCGCCTTTATAAATAAGCCTTCGCTCCAATTCCGCTTTGGAAACACTGGATGCAGCCACCGTTCTTATCGCCCGCATCTTTGCAGACATCTTACTTGCCGCAGTCTTAAATTCAGAAAACTCTTTTTCTGAAAATTCTTTCCCGGTATACAGGGCGAAGTCCTCCACCGTTTGCCGGTAAAGCCGCATTGTGTTGCCGTCAGAAAGTTTTACGGTGTACCGACCGCCCCTATCCGGATTCTGCGCAAGAAACTCAATTCTCATCGTCAAAATCGTCAGCGCTAATGGCTACAGGGCGCTCAGCAGGCTTAGCAGCGGGTTTAGCAGCACCGGAAAGCTTCCAAAGGTTCTCACGAACCTGTGCTTCCACCTGCTCAGCAATGTCTGTATTGGCCTGCAGGAAGGTCTTAACGCTCTCCTTGCCCTGACCGATTCTCTCATCGCCCATTGCAAACCAGCTACCGCTCTTCTGGATAATATCCATCTGCACGGCCATGTCCACAAGCTCGCTCCACTTGCTGATGCCTTCGCCGTACATAATGTCAAAATGCGCTTCACGGAAAGGAGGTGCAACCTTATTCTTTACCACTTTAACACGGGTCTTATTGCCGACCACATTGGCACCTTCCTTGATAGACTCCACTCTGCGCACATCCATACGGACAGAAGCGTAGAACTTCAGAGCATTACCGCCGGTGGTCGTTTCAGGGTTGCCATACATTACGCCGATCTTCATGCGAAGCTGGTTAATGAAGATGACCACACAGTTTGTCTTGGAAATCGTACCGGCAAGCTTCCGCAGAGCCTGGGACATCAAACGGGCCTGCAGACCTACAAAGGTATCACCCATTTCGCCTTCAATTTCCTGCTTAGGTACCAGCGCAGCAACAGAGTCAACAACAATTGCATCCACAGCGCCGGAACGAACAAGGGCATCGGTAATTTCCAGTGCCTGCTCACCGGTGTCCGGCTGGGAAACCAGCAGATTATCTGTATCCACACCCAACGCTGCCGCATAGGCAGGGTCAAGGGCGTGTTCTGCATCCACGAAAGCCACCTCGCCGCCCAGCTTCTGTGCCTCGGCCAGGATGTGAAGTGCCAGGGTGGTTTTACCGGAGGATTCCGGACCGTAGATCTCAATAATTCTACCTCTGGGAACGCCTCCCACCCCCAATGCGGCATCCAATGCCAAGGAGCCAGTGGGAATGGCATCAATGTTCAATTCAGGCCGGTCGCCCAGGCGCATAACAGTGCCCTTACCCAAATCCTTTTCGATTTGAGCCAATGCGGTTTGCAGTGCCTTCTTTTTATCGGTTGCGGGAGTAGGAGTTTCATAAGAGGTTTTCTTTGTAGCCATAGGAATCTTCCTTTCATTCATACCGGGCAATTACTGCCCGTTCTATTCTGTTATAATCACTGGAACGCTCCAGTATAGTAAACCCATTTTCTTGCAAAATGCGGCACACCGCATCTGCCTGACCCATGCCAAACTCAAAACACAGGTATCCACCGGGATGTAGTGCGTTTTTGAAATTGCCGCAAATAGCTCTGTAAAAATCCAGGCCATCTTTTCCGCCAAACAGTGCAAGATGCGGCTCATAGTTTTTAACACTTATGTCCAGGGCCTCCATTTCCTGTTCGGTAATATAGGGCGGATTGGATACGATCATATCGAACTTCCCAAGGAAGGATTTTGGCTGCTCCAATGCGCTGACCTGCAGGCAGGAAACCCGGGCAGAGAGCTTCAGATTTGTAATATTGGCTTTCGCAACAGCTAAAGCATCTTTGGAAATGTCTGCAAGTGTAACGCGGGCATCTTTAATGCGGTTTGCGATTGCAAGACCAATGCAACCGGAACCTGTACACAGATCCAGGATCCGTGGACCGGTTTTCAGATTCAATCCATAGTGAATAGCAAGCTCCGTAACCGCACAGGTATCATCTCTTGGGATTAAAACACGCTTGTCTACGATCAACGGCAAGCCAAAGAAATCCCACTTCCCAAGCACATAGGCCAACGGCTCACCGGAAAGAAGCCTTTGCACCGCCTCTTCCATCTGTGCACACCAGGCTTCACTGGCATAGAGCTGCCTGTCTGCAATGACCCGCTCCGGTGTTTTGCCTGTGATGTGGCACAAGAGATTTCTTGCCATCAAGCTGGCAGTACTTGGCTCCTCCTGCTTCAAAAGCGTTTTTCTTGCCTCCAAATAAAGGTCATTAATCGTCTTTACCAAAGGTCGGCCCTCTCTTCTTCCGGGATAACCGCTTCAAGGGAAGCAATACCGACCTCAATCATATCGTCATCGGGCTCTACGGTTGTAAATAGCTGAAACCACATTCCGGGAGCAGTTAAAATTTTTGTCAGAAAATTATCGTGTCTTCCGGCCCAACGGTTGATCTCATAGCTAAAGGCAACAACGACAGGCAGCAAAAGGAGCTTATATGCAACCATGATCAGCTTATATCCCAATGTTCCGGAAATAGCCGCCAGTGCCGGTATACAGGTAAGCAGCAGTGAGGAAGCTACCGAAAATACGAGAATAGAAACGATCATCACCACAAGCAAAAAGCTTGTACCACATCTTGGGTGCAATCTCGTATGCTGACGGACATTTTCAACCGTCAAGGGCATTCCGGCCTCATAACAGCGGATTGTCTTGTGCTCCGCGCCGTGATAAGCAAAAACTCTTCGCATCTGCTTCATTCTGGATACAAGGAGCATATAGCTCACAAAAATTACCAGCCGGACACCGCCTTCTATCAGGTTAAGGAGCAGCAAATTGGGAACAAGATCAGAAAGAAGGGAGCTAATCAGCATCGGCAGCAGGAAGAAAAGGAGAATGGAAAGGCCCAGCCCCAGCACAACACCAACACTAACTACGAACTTCTCAAAGCCCTTATTGCCCAGTTTCTTTTCCAGCCACAAGTCAAATTTGGAAGGTTCTTCCTCCTCCAGCTCTCCGGAAAGATCAGCTGAACGCATCAACGCCTTGACTCCGCAAACCTGGGAATCAAAGAAATTAACTGCTCCGCGAATGAGTGGCCAGGTGGCAAAGGATCCTTTCGGTCTTATTTTCCTTTCCTTGACCTCCACCTGCAGTTGTCCATCTTTCCGCACAACAATGGCATCCTTCTCAGGGCCACGCATCATAATTCCTTCAATCAGTGCTTGTCCGCCAATAGTGGTACGGAATTTCTCCTTTATTTTGGGTATCTCTTGATTTTGCATAAAGACCTCTTTCTTATTGCTCTAAGGGTAAATCCACAGTAACGATTGTACCGCCGCCGGGGGCATTTGCAATCGTCAATGTCCCTCCATGCATCAGCACAATTTCATCACATACAGCCAAACCGATGCCGGAGCCTCTGACTTTGGAGCTTCCTTTGTAAAATTTCTTTTTTACAAGGGAAAGCTCATCCTCCGGAATACCTGGGCCAAAATCGCGAATTCTAACACGGACATATCCAGCATCACAGCCGATTTCTGACTCGATCCTCTTTCCTTCTCCGCCGTGCTTTGCTGCATTGTCCAATATGTTCAGAAACACCTGGCGCATACGCTTGGGGTCACAGGACAGCTCAGGAATGTCCTGATCATTTTCCAAATAAACCAGCTCGATCCCCTCTTGCGCAAGTCGGCTTCCGTACATAAATACAGTATCCTCAAACTCTGCCCGCAAGTCAACTGTTTCCATATTGAGTGTCATTCGACCATCCTGGATCCTCGTGAAATCCAAAAGATCCATAACCATTTCCGTAAGTCTGTCAGACTCTCTTTGTATGATGCGTACACCTCTGCGGGTATCGGGGTCCAAGTTTTCTCCGGCAAGGATGGTTTCGCTCCAGCCGTTTATAGCTGTCAAAGGTGTCCGGAGTTCATGGGACAGTGAGGAAATGAAATCCGTTTGCACCTTTTCATTCTCATTCAGGCGCAGCGACATCTCATTGATGGTATCAGCCAGCTCCCCCACTTCATCATTATACCGTTTGGAAATTTGTATGCCAAAGCTTCCTCCGGAGATCTTCTTTGCGATCCCCACGATTTCAGACAGAGGCACAAGAATAGAATGGATATAATAGTTACCACTAAGGAACAGAATCGCCAAAATAATGATCAAGGCGATCAAACTGAACAGTGCGATCATAGCGATCTGCATATCCATTATCCTGGTTGCAGTTACAAAACGCAATACGCCGAAGGTCTGCTCACCGTAAAACACAGGAGTAGACACCGCCATGATCCGCTCACCGGTGGTCTTTTCCTCCCCAATATAGGTGGTAATTTCCCCAAGCTGAAGGGCATCCTGAATATCCGGTGTGGAAGGTGCCATACCGGGCCAAATGCCATAGGAAGAAGCAACCAGCTCACCCTTGGCACTTACAAATTGCAGCTCAAGAACTGCGCGTTCATCGAAGGTTCTTGCATAGGTGATGCAGTCCTGATAATAGGATTCATAGCTTTGTCCTGTGTGTTCGTTAAAAAATTCCGAAGCAATTTTTGCTCTGTAGCGCAAGTCAGATTCCATATTGGAATAGTAGTTTTTTCCAACTAAGAATGAAACCAACGTAACGCAAACAATACCGAGGAGACATACAACAAGCATCGTATTGAGCAGCCACCGCCGGCGCAAGCCCCGTTGCTTTTTCATTGGTCTCCTCCTCTCTTAAATCAGCTGCACCATTTATAGCCAAAGCCCCATACAGTTGTCAGATATTTGGGGCTTGTGGCATCATCTTCCAGCTTAATGCGAATGCGTCGAATATTTACATCCACAATTTTCAGTTCTCCCTCATAATCCTGCCCCCAAACATGGGTCAAAATTTCTTCTCTTGAAAGAGAACGACCGGCATTGGTCATAAAAAGCTTAACAATTGCGTATTCAACCTGGGTCAAACGAATCGCCTTTCCGTTTTTCTCCAGCGTATGTGCCCGTGTATTGAGCACAAACGGACCGCAACTGATGTTTTCAGGTTCCAGGTACACTTCACCGCCTATGCGGCGAAAAAGCGCATCCACCCGGGCGATCAGTTCAGCAGGAGAAAATGGCTTAGTCACATAATCATCCGCTCCGGTCATCAGGCCGGTGATCTTATCCATCTCCTGCACCCGGGCAGTCAGCATAATAATGCCCATATGCTTATTCACTGCACGAATTCTTCTGCAAACCTCAAAGCCATCCGTATCCGGAAGCATAATATCTAAAATTGCTACGCCTATATCCGGACTGTCTGCCAACAGGTCAAGCGCCTTCTGCCCGGTGCCTGCTTCCACGGTTTGATAGCCTGCTCGTTGCAAATTAATCACCACAAAGGAGCGAATATTCTCTTCGTCCTCCAGTATTAAAACTTTTTTCATTTCAGGTCACTTCCTTGGTTTAAGAATCCTGCTGGATCAAATGAAAGCTGTCAATAAGCTTTTGTTCTGTTAGCCCATACCGTTCACCGTTGGAGGTCAACTCACCAACATAGACTGCGCTTGTTGTGGTGTGAAGTCGAATCGTCCCCTCGCTGTCAGCCTGTTCTTCTCGATTTTGACCGGTAAGGACATTAATGCTGAACAAACGGACAGGCACACCGTACTGCTTGTCCCAGCTGAAGAAATCAACACGCTTGCCCTGTCGGGAAACAGTAAGGATCTCCGTCCAGGAAGGCTCCAGCGTCACATACCATCCGTCCACATAGCAATGATAGGTATAGGCTTTACTGTAGGACTGGCCCAGCGTATCAAGTGCATACCAGGATATGATTTTGTGACTTGATGTTCCGTCCTGCGTTACCTGAACCATATCCTGCAGCATCGGCAATTCAATAACCCCATCCTGGTCAATATCTGCAAAGTCAACGAAATAGTTGCCAATTGTCTGCACCGTTGTTAGGGATTGGGCAATTTGAGTGATATTCAAAAGTGAGCCGTTGTTTATCGCAAAAACATCTGTAGCTAAGGCCGATTCGCCGCTTTTAGAGGATACATAAACGCAGTTCTTCTCATCTTGCAGCTTGCCGGCCAGGACACGGCGAATATTAGCAGAAGGAACAGACAGATTCAACTCCACCGACCGTTCCACATCGCCGTTATTCACCCGGTACAGCTCCGCAATGCCCTTGCTCCATTCATTGGAGCCGGAGCGAATCAGAAAAAGCTCACTATACGCATCTTGATCCAGGTCTGTAATGAGAAATTGTGTATAATTTGTGCTCAGCAGTTGCACCATATTTCCCGCCTGAAATGTATACACACTAAGGTCACCGGATAACTGGTCATTCAGCTGGCAACCGATTACGATCTCCAACCCGGGCCGTGCATCCATCTGCACATATTCAACACGCTCAAAGGCCGAGCCGTTGCAGGAGATGGTATCTACAAGGATATAAGAGTCCTTCTGCTTGTCGAAAATGAAAATCTGCAGGGGGTAATCACTGTCACCCTTAGCGAAAAGCAAATATTCGGTGTCGCCGTTGCCGTCAATATCCACTGTCTGCACTATTTGCTGATTGGTGCCGGATTTAGGCGCCGCATAATCCAGACCGGACATTGCTTTATTGATTGCGTTTTGCAGATTATAGTCTGCCGCAGGACGGGCCGGTACCGCATACATCTCGTCTGCGGTACGCAGGTCGCAGCCACACAGCAAAAGTGTTGCCGCAAACAGCAGCATAAATAATATTCTTTTCACTTGCGGCAACCCCCTTTATTATTTGATCACTACATTTTCCTGTCCAAGAACTCTGTTAAGCTCCTGAAGCATGCGACTATCCAGATTACACTTCGTGCCTCTGCGCTGCTTTGTATCCGCAAAATAAACTACTGTGTTGGATTTTCCGGGAAACATATTCAAAATAGCTTTGATCTTCCCAAAAAGCAGCCCGTCTTCAGAGGGTAAGCGCAAGTACAATGTGGCGGATTCCATCACCTGGGCACTTACCACATCCTCAGGAGGTCTGCCCTCTGCATAGTCAGAAATAGGTCTTGCGCGATTGATCACGATCTGGGGATCCTTATCGTCCCGCACGGAGAACCGACCAATAATTACCACCGCAGCATTTTCCTTCAGGAAATTACCATACTGCCCGATAACATTGGAAAACGCCAGCATTTCAATGGATGCGGTGTCATCTTCCAAAGTAACATATGCCATCACGGAGTTATTGCGGGTGGTTTTCATCTTGATAGCCTGGATCACACCGGCCACACTCACGATCTGATCGTCCTGGTAGGCGCAATCTTCTCCCATGAGGGTAGCGATCGGAACAACATGGGTATTCTTTAAGTAACCACGATAGTCATCCATCGGATGTCCTGAAAGATAAATACCTGTGGTCTCCTTCTCCATCAGCATCCGGTCGCCGGGTGATAACTCATCCAGCTCAGGAATATCAATGGATGCCGCTTTATCTGTACCCTCAAGCATGGAGAACAAGCCCATTTGGCCATCAACGTTCCGCCGGCGTGCGGCAGAAACGCTGTCCATAACAAGATCATACACAGCAAGCAAGGAACTGCGGTGATAACCAAAACAATCCATTGCGCCGCACTTGATAAAATTCTCAACTGCCCGCTTATTCAGTTCCCCTTCGCCCATTCTCTGAACAAAATCTTCCAGGGATTTGAAAGGACCGCCCTCTTCCCGCTTTGCTACCATGCTGCGGATAAGGCCTCTGCCTACATTCTTGACCGCACCCATACCAAAGCGGATACAATCCCCTTCCACAGTAAACATATCGTAAGAACTGTTAATATCCGGAGGCAGGGTTTCTATGCCCATTGATTTGCATGCGGCAATGTATCCTGAAACCTTTATGGAATCGTGGAGTACGGAAGTCATAAGTGCTGCCATATATTGCCGGGGATAGTGGCATTTCAGATAGGCGGTCTGATAGGAAACCATAGCATAACAGACAGCGTGTGCCTTATTGAATGCATAGTTTGCAAAGTCAACGATCTCGTCGTAGATCGACTGGGCTGCAGCTTCAGAAATGCCGTTTTGTACACAGCCCGGAATGTTCTGCGCCGGGTCGCCATAAACAAAGACCTGCCGTTCCTGTTCGATAACCTTTTGCTTTTTCTTGGAGATCGCCCGGCGGATATTGTCAGCCTGTCCCATTGTGTAGCCAGCCAGAGCACGGAAAATTTCAATAACCTGTTCCTGGTACACAATGCAGCCATAGGTGACCTTCAGGATCGGCTCCAGCTTTGGTGTTTTATATTTAATTTTCTTCGGGTCAAATTTATTTGCAATAAATGTGGGAATAGAGTCCATAGGGCCGGGCCGGTAAAGTGCCACAATAGCCGTCAGGTCTTCAATAGATGTGGGCTTCATATTCACACAAACGCTTGTAATGCCTGCAGATTCCAGCTGGAACACACCGGAAGTCTTGCCTTCTGCCAACATAGCAAAAGTTTCCGGATCATCGTCCGGCACTTTATCAATGGAAAAAGCCGGCTCGATCTGCCTAATCTGCTTTTGGGCATCCTCAATTACAGTCAGGTTCCGCAGACCGAGGAAGTCCATCTTCAGAAGCCCCAGCTCCTCAATGGTGGTCATTGTGTACTGGGTCACAACCGTATCGTCATTTTTAGAAAGCGGTACATAGCTGCAAACAGGGTCAGCAGTGATCACCACGCCGGCAGCGTGGGTGGAGGTATTTCTCGGCATACCTTCCAACGACATGGCTGTGTCAATAAGCAGTTTTACCTGCTCATCTGCCTCGTACATCTCCTTAAGCTTGGGAGAAATCTCCAACGCATCCTTCAGCGTCAGATGCAGCGGCGTAGTAGGCACCAGCTTTGCCACCACATCCGTTTGAGCATAGGACATATTGAGCACTCGGCCCACATCCCGGATCGCACCTCTTGCAGCCATTGTTCCGAAAGTAGCGATCTGCGCCACACGGTCAGAACCGTACTTTCTGGTTACATAGTCAATCACTTCCTGCCGCCGCTCCTGGCAGAAGTCAGTATCGAAGTCAGGCATAGAAACACGCTCAGGATTCAAAAATCGCTCAAAGATCAGTGCGTATTTCATCGGGTCGACTTCTGTAATATGCATACAGTAAGCAACTATAGAAGCTGCACCGGAGCCACGGCCGGGACCAACAGGAATTCCATTTTCCTTTGCGTAACGGATAAAATCCCAAACGATCAGGTAATAGTTCACATAGCCCATCCGGCTGATGACACCGATCTCATATTCCAGCCGCTCCATATATGCCTCAGGCATATGCGGATAACGCTCCCGGAAGCCGTCCATACAAAGCTGACGGAAATAGGTTTCACTGGTAAAGCCATCGGGTACAGGGAAAGAGGGCAAGTGGTACTGGTTGAAAACGAATTCTAAATTACAGCGGTCTGCGATCCGCTTTGTGTTTTCAAAGGCCTCCTCACAGCCAGGAAACAGACTGCGCAGCTCCTCCTCGCTCTTTAAGTAGAATTCCTCGGTTTGGAACCTCATACGCCCCGGCTCATCCATAGTTTTGCCGGTCTGCACACACAAAAGAACATCGTGCATTTTGGCATCTTCCCTGCGAAGATAGTGGGCATCATTGGTTACGACCAGCGGCAGTCCTGTTTCCCGGGCAAGGCGCATAATGCCCTGATTTACGACCCGCTGTTCAGGAATACCGTGATCCTGCAGTTCCAAATAGAAATTATCAGGTCCAAAAATATCTGCAAGCGTGGTTGCGTGGCGCAGCGCGGCATCATAGTCCTCATCCATCAAGCTATGGCTGACAGCACCGGCAAGGCAGGCAGAGGTGGCGATCAGGCCCTCATGATATTTTCGCAGAAGCTCCAAATCAACTCTGGGCTTCCCATAGAAACCGTTAATAAATGCCTGAGATACAAGCATACAAAGATTTTCATAACCGGTCCGATCCTTGCACAAAAGGACCAGATGGTAGGATTCATTATCAATACCATGGATCCGGTCATTCATCCCACGGCGGGCAACATAAAACTCGCAGCCAATAATAGGCTTGATGCCGGCAGCCTTGGCTGCCTTATAGAAATCAATGCATCCATACATTACGCCGTGATCTGTAATTGCGATCGCATCCTGCCCAAGTTCCTTCACCCGGTCCATCATCGAACCGATCCGGCAGGCACCGTCCAGAAGGCTATATTCTGTATGAACATGAAGATGTACGAAACTCATTGTTCTGCCTCCTGTGCCAGTTTTAAGAGTTTTTGAACACGGTGGTTCATCGCCGGCTTTGAAATCGGTGGCTCCATCATGGAAGCCAGTTCTGTCAAAGAAGACTCTGGGTTGTTTTCCCGGGCAAGCGCCGCCTGTAGGAGCTTGCCGGGCAAATGCTCCAGTATCCCCTTCTGCCGCAAAATCCGTATCGCTGCCAGCTGCTCCTGTGCCGCTTCAACGACCTTCGATGTATTGGCATCATCACAATTGCAGCGCCGATTTACCTTGTTATTCATTTCCTTTTCCAGTTTTGCTTCCATGATCCCCATAGAAGCCACCGGCGCGCCAAGATAGATCAGGAAATCGGAGATTTGATCACTTTGCTTCAAATAAAGCACCCGGCTGCCACCGCGGGTAGCCGTCTTTGCGGAAAAGCCTATCGCATCCTCAACCAGAATACTGGCTTCTTTAGAGACGCTTTGATGGGTTGTGGCAAGCTCCATATGGTATCCCTTTCCTGGGTCTGTCACTGATCCGCCCGCAAGAAAAGCCCCCCGCAAAAAAGCATTCTTACAGCAATCTTCTTCCACAATGGGAAAATTAATGTGCAAAGCAAGCGTGTCTTTGACATCAAAGCCGTAAGCCTCCATCACCTTCTGGATGCTGCATTTCCGTATGATCTGAAAATTAAGCTTTCCTGTTGCCTCATCGTCCGGCAGAACATCGAAGGAAACATTGAATGCTTTTTTGAAAAGCTTGGGGAGAATTGCCGCAAATTCCCGGCTCTCGGTAATAATACGAATACTGTCAGAGTGGAAGCTGTTGCAAAAAAGCAAAATACCAAAGCACTGCGCCAGTGCACAACAGTATTTTTGCGGAAACGCTTTGGCCATTTCTGCTTTTGCATTTCCGGAAAAAGAATTTGCCATATCTTCTCCCCCCCTTTTTTACCAAATACGGACCTCCGGCTCTAACTGAATACCAGATTTTTCAAATACAATATCGGCCACTTTTGAGAGTATTTTTCGCACATCCTGTGCAGTGGCTCCACCGAGATTTACAACAAAGCCGGTATGCTTCTCAGACACTGCCGCGCCACCGATTTGGAATCCGCGCAAGCCTGCCTGATCGATCAGCGCAGCCGCATAACCTCCCACAGGCCGCTTGAATGCAGAGCCGGCAGAGGGAAGGTCTAAGGGCTGGGATGCTGAGCGTTTTTTCATCAGCTCCTGCATACGACCACGAATTTCCTCTTCAGGTGCCGGAACAAGTGAAAACACACCGGAAAGAACGATGTCGCCGGTTGCCTCCAAGGCGCTGTGCCGGTAAGAAAAATCCATCTGCTCCCGGGTCAGTATTTGAACATTGCCTTTGCGGTCCATCACTTCAACTTCTGTACAAACCTGGCAAATCTCTCCGCCATAGGCGCCGGCATTCATATAAATGCCACCGCCGACTGTACCGGGGATGCCATGGGCAAATTCCAGGCCGGACAGCCCCAAGCCTGCCGCATAAAGCGCTGCCCGGGTCATTGTAACACCCGCGGCAACACGAATATGGGTATCATCCAGACGTTCCATACCACCTATGCAATCTTTCAGGCAAACCACAAGCCCGTCCAGGCCATCGTCAGGCGCCAACACATTGGTTCCAGCGCCTAATATAACAGTTTTAATGTCCATTATTTCGGACTTTTTCAGCAATTCTGCAAGCTCTTCCTTGTTCTTTGGGAATGCCATCAAGGCAGCAGGCCCGCCTATTCTGAAGGAAGTATGTTTTGACAGCAATTCGTTGGAACGAATCTCCAAATCAGGAAGAAATCTTAGGATTTCGTCGTAAAAACGGGTAATTTTCATCATAAACTCCTCCGGGCGTATGATTAGTAACAGTATAGCATAATCCCGCATAAATTGCAATTATTACAAGCATATTTTCCGCATTTTCTTATAAAATAAAACTTGCGGCATCTGCCAAGCAAATGCCGCAAGTAAAACTATGTAAAATTACTTTTCAACGATCTCAAGGATCTCCATAGGACAGGCCTTGACACAGATGCCGCAAGCGATACACTTTGTGGTCGTGCCGCCTTCGGGAGCAACCATAACCTTCATCGGGCAGGCCTCAACGCACTTACCGCAGGAAGTGCACAGCTTCTTATTGATCATATAGACACCGGTCTTGGGGTTCTGGGTAATTGCACCGGCTTCACAGACCTTCGCACACTTGCCACACTGGATGCAGGTCATAGGCTTTGCGCCGGTTCCCTTGGCAACGATCTGGATGCAGCTTAAGTCCTGGTTGAATTCTTTATAGAAAGCAGTGGAGCAAGCCCGTACACACTCCAGGCAGGCCATACATTCCGCAGTCTTCTTGACCATTAACTTCTTCATAAATAAAAAGCCTCGTTTCTTTTTATATTTCCAATCTATTATACAGGTAAAGCGGGAAAATAGCAATGGGAAATTTTGTTTTTTTCGCTACATTTTTTAAGAGTAATCCGCACCGCATTGGAAATACTACAAATGAAGTTCTACTTCAGGAGGTTTTCCATGAGAAAAATTGCTGTATTTCTCTTAGCGGCAATGATCTGCCTTTCCTTTGCAGGCTGCCGCAGCAACATGGAGGTGGAGCCTCTGGACACGTCTGCTCCTGCGACGCAGCCCAGCACAACTCCCCCTGCAACCACAATTCCCGATACCTTTGACGATGTGCCCAATGTGCCCGATCCCAGTGTCGACAACGATACTCTGCAGGATCTGATCCCCGGGGATGAAATGAACACCGCAAAGTAAGGGTAGCCCGGGGACACCCGGGTACATATCAAAGATACTTATCCCAAGTAAGGCTTACATTTCCATCATCGTCAACCAGGCAAGGAATCCCGATCCCTCCTGCCACCTTCGCATCCGCAAAAATATCCAGGCTGTCCCGCAAAGCAAGAAATTCCTTTAGATTCTTCAGTTCATCACTAAAATCCAGGTACTGATAAGCCACGCCGGCCTTATCCAGCTCTTCCCTGCACTGCACACAATCTTTACAAAGCATACTACCGTAGATTTTCAGCATAATTCCCTCACAAAATCGAAATATACCGTCCAATATTTTTCTTCACTTTTTCAGCCGTCTGAAGGGCACACTCAGTATGTAATGTGCCGCCCTCTGCTGTCTGCCAGGCACCGGTGATAGTGTTCCCAACGCAAATAGCCGCTCCGTGTCCCAGCTTGTCAAAAGCGGCTGCACAATTTTTCGCATTTGCGTTAGATGCATCAAATCCATCGATCAAAATAAACAGATGCTTGAACTTTTCACGCAAGCTTTGCAGACTTGCCATATTGGTTGCAGCCGCCATAACGCCAAGGGTGCAGAAGCCGCTGCGCCCCAGATTAGGCTCAGCAATACGATGTATCAACTCAGCCTGGGCCATATGCACAAGCCTTCCTCCGGTAATCAGATCCTGCATCTCCGGACCGCTTTTATTGCCGGTACGCACGATGGCAAACAGGCTCTTATCGCCATTTTTCTGCAGGGCTGCATAGGGTTTTACCGCATCAGTTCCAATAAACTGTGAGATGACAAGACCATCAAACTGCCACTGGCAATCCACTCCCAGCAGCAGCTGGGCATAATTGGATGCTTGCTGTGCCGCCAATGCTTCCGGTGGATCTAAAAGCACATAATATCCAAGTCTGGAAGCATAGTCCAACAAAGAGGATAAAACAGACATCCCTTCCCCACCCAAAAGAGAGAAATCAGAAAAATGGAAACGAACTGCAGGGATCACATCTCGAAGTGCATCCATTAGTTCAATGCAGTAGCGGGCAAATCCCTTTAGAACACTCTTCTCTTCCAGCAAAATATGGGGCGGGATCAAGGATTCCTCAAGCTGAAGCTCCAAAACGATTGGGCATTTTAGTTTTCTAATTTTTGTTTGAAAACGGTCAATGGACATATGCTCGCCTCCTTTTTCTATATTATACCACATTTTTCCCGGTGTGCAATGGAAAACCTTTCTCATTTTTAAGTTTTCATCTTCGGGCATACTATATTTGAAAGGAGGGTATGAAATGCATATCAAAGGTTTGGCTGTAACATTGGGTGTGGGTGCCGCAATCGGCGCAGTTGCCGTTATGATGATGCCCAAAAGTAACCCCACAAGAAGATTGGCCGTAAAAGCTGCCCAAAAGGTAGAGGATGCAGCATGGAGAATATCTGATAAATTGAGCGACGAGTGGAATTTTTAACAAAAAATCGGTGAGCTTCCAACGGAAACTCACCGATTCATTTATTTTGTTTCCAGAAGGACCTTATCGCCGTCCACATAGGCGTGAATAGAAGAAATAGGCACTTCAAAGGAGTCGATAATGCGCTCGCTGATCGGGTCTTCCAGCAGGCGCTGAATGGTTCTGCGGAGGTTTCTTGCGCCATAGGTCATAGAATAGGCTTCCTGCACCAGCTTCTGGCGGACATCCTCCGTCCAGGTAAAGGAAAGGCTTCTGCTTTCAAGGGAAGCACGAAGCTCCTCAAGCATTATATCCGCAATTCCCAGGAAGTTTTCTTCGGTCAGGTGATTGAATGTAATGATATCATCCACTCTGTTAATAAACTCGGGCCGCAGGAACTCCCGCAGGGCTTTCATTGTCTTTTCCTTCACCATATCCTGTCCGGTACGGCCAAAGCCAACACCGCCCACACGGCCTTCTGAGCCTGCGTTGGAGGTCATAACAATAATGGTGTTTTCAAAATTTACTACTCTGCCCTGGGCATCTGTAATGCGTCCATCGTCAAGCACCTGTAAAAGTACATTCAGCACATCCGGATGTGCCTTTTCGATTTCATCGAACAGCACTACACTATAGGGTCTGCGACGGATCTTTTCTGTCAGCTGCCCAGCCTCGTCGTATCCCACATAGCCGGGAGGGGAACCAATCAGCTTGGAAACAGTATGCTTCTCCATAAATTCCGACATATCCAGCCGAATCAGGGAATCCACACTGTCAAACAGATCATTTGCAAGACACTTAACCAGCTCTGTCTTACCTACGCCGGTAGGACCGACAAAGATAAAGGAAACAGGCTTTTTCTTGGGGCTGATGCCAACACGGTTACGGCGAATGGCTTTGCTCACGGCATCCACCGCTTCATCCTGTCCCACTATATGGCCGCGCAGGCGATCTGCAAGACCCTTGAGCTGCTCATATTCCTGGGCCTTTATCTTGCTTGCAGGAATTTTAGTCCACAACTCAATGATGCGGGCCAGATTTTCCATCGTAACAGCAGGCGCAGGTACTTTTTCCAGTTCTTCGATCTCGGCAGCAATGTTGCACAGGCGGCTACGGATGGTTGCCAGCCGCTCATACTGCTCATTTTCTGTGTCTTCTGTGAGCATACGCAGCTCCAACTCATAGTCATCCCGCTCTTTTTTCAGCTCTGCAAGGCGGGAGATTTCCTTGCTGCGCAGATTAAGGTCGGAACAGGCTTCGTCCAAAAGGTCGATTGCTTTGTCCGGGAGATATCGGTCCGTAATATACCTTTCGGACAGAATAACACACTGCCGGGCAATTTCAGGGCTTACCGTAACACCATGGAACTGGGAGTAATTCTTTGCGATTCCCTGCATGATCTGGCAGGCCTCTTCAATGGTAGGCTCTGCAACGATCACAGGCTGGAACCGGCGCTCCAAAGCCGCATCCTTCTCGATATGCTTGCGGTACTCGTTAAAGGTTGTAGCGCCGATCAGCTGCACTTCTCCTCTGGAAAGGGCAGGCTTTAAGATGTTGCCTGCATTCATAGAGCCCTCTGCATCGCCCGCACCAACCAGATTATGCACTTCGTCGATCACCAGAATGATATTGCCGCAAGATTTGATCTCACCGATAAGGCTCTTCATTCTGCTTTCAAACTGTCCTCTGAACTGGGTGCCTGCCACAAGGGCGGTCAAATCCAGCAAAAAGACCTCTTTATCCCGGAGCTTATATGGAACATCTCCGGATGCGATCCGTTGGGCAAGACCCTCAGCAATTGCGGTCTTACCTACACCGGGCTCACCGATCAGGCAGGGGTTGTTCTTTTGACGGCGGTTCAAAATTTGAATGACCCGCTCTGTTTCCACATCTCTGCCGATGACCTTATCCAGTTTTCCTTCTCTTGCACGGCCAGTCAGATCCATACAGTAGGCATCCAGGAATTTATGCTTTTTGTTTTTCTTTTTTTCAGAGTCCTTAGGCTCTTCTGCAGGCTGTTCCTTTGCAGGAAGATTCTCCCCGGACATATTGCCCATCAACTGGTTGAGCATAGGAAAAGTTGCAGTGCGGCCATCGGCTTCTTCATCATCTTCCTGGCCTGCATTTTGGGCAAACATACTGCTCATCTCATCGCTGAGTACTTCCAGATCGTCATCAGAAAAGCCCATCTGCTTAACAGCAGCATCAATTTGGGGAATTCCCAGGCTTCTTGCGCATTTCAGGCAATAGCCCTCATTCATTGTAACGCCGCCTTCCACCTTCGTGATGAAAACAACAGCAATATTCTTCTTGCATTTCGTACACAATTTAGGCTGCATACACCATTTCCCTCCTTGGGAGTAATTCTCGGTTCATTATAGCAAAGTGTCTGTTACACTTTGCAAAGAAAGTATGAACATTAAAGCGTCGGGGTACATTCAAAATTTTCCACACCGTCATCATACCAAAGGTGGGACATATACAGACCACCTGGAGGTACTGTAGGACCTGCAGCTGTGCGGTTGCCTTCCTGCAGGATCTTTCCGATTTCCTCAGGGGATATCTTCCCTTCTGCACAATAAACCACTGTACCCGCCATAGCACGGGCCATATTGTACAGAAAACCGTTTGCGCAAACCCGCAATTCTATCAAGTTATCCCGCCGCTCCACATTGTAATAATATACGGTGCGAACTGTGGATTTTACATCCGTTCCAACACTGCGCACTGCGGCAAAGTCGTGGGTGCCAACAAATTGGTCCGCCGCCGCCTGCATAATCTTTTCATCCAGGTGCTTGGGATAAAACCATGCCCGATTGACCAGGAAGGGGTCCTTCAGTCTGGAATTGTAGATCTTATAGGTATACTCTTTTTTTACGCAAGACCCAATAGAATTAAAATTTTCGTGGACTTCAAAGGCTTTTGTAACAACAATGTCCGCAGGCAAATGGGTATTCAGTGCATAGGGCAGCCGTTCACAGGGAATGGTGGAAGATGTCCTGAAATTGGCAACATAGCACTTGGCGTGAACACCGGCATCTGTTCTGCCACAGCCGGTAACATGCACGCTGTGGCCAACTACCATATAAATCGCCTTTTCCAGTGTTTGCTGCACTGTAGCCAGGTTCTTTTGCGTTTGCCAGCCGTGATAGGCCGTACCTTCATAGGTTAGGAATAAGGCAATATTTCGCATCTCGACCTCACAGACCAAATACATTCAAAGCAATCGTGCCACCCAAAAGAAGCAGCATCCCACCAAAGGTAATCAAATCATTCCGCTTGTAGCGCAGGATCTTCATTTTCGTACGGCCCTCGCCACCCTGATAACACCGGCATTCCATTGCCGTAGCCAGCTCATCGGCCCGCCGAAAGGCGCCAATGAACAACGGCACCAAAATGGGAATCAGTGCCTTCGCCCGGGAAATAAGGCTGCCGCTTTCAAAATCCGCACCCCTTGCCTTTTGGGCAGACATCACTTTGTCCGTTTCCTCAATCAGCGTAGGAATGAATCGAAGTGCAATACACATCATCATTGAAAGCTCATGAACAGGTACACGAATTACCTTCAGGGGCTTCAGCAGTGACTCCAGGCCGTCTGTCAGTGCGATCGGTGATGTGGTGTAGGTCAGCAAAAAAGTACCGGAAATAAGCATCAAAATACGGATAACCATAAATCCGGCGTGCTTCACGCCTTCTAATGTGATGGTCAGCCCCCAAAAAGATACAAGTTTTGTATCTCCATCCGTCAAAAACAAATTCAGCAGTCCCGTAAAGACCAGGATGAAGATCAGAGGCTTCATTCCCCGCAAAATTGCCTTAACCGGGATTGTGGATACCCAAATCACTACCGTAAGAAACAGCAGCATTAATCCATAGGAAATATAGTCAACCGCAAGAAACAGGCAGACAATGTATGCAACAAGACTGATCAGCTTCGTTCTTGGGTCCAATCGATGGATGAAGGAATTTCCCGGGAAATACTGGCCCAGAGTAATATCTTTAAGCATTCTGTTTCCCTCCTCTAAGCTGTGTGAGCTGGGAAACGGCCGCTTCCTGGGTATAAACAGGCTTCACAGCAAAACCCGCCTTTGAAAGAGCAAGGAATACATGGGTAACCTCGGGGATATCCAAGCCCATTTCAAGCAGCTCCTCCGCTCTTGCAAACACTTCATCCGGTGTTCCATCCATCGCCAGGTGGGAACCATTCATAACCAAAAGACGTTGCGTAAGCTTCGCTACATCGTTCATACTGTGACTGATCATCATAATTGTTGCGTTCTTTGCTTCCCGGTAGGCCTGAATATTTTGCAGGATCTCTTCTCTGCCATGAGGATCAAGGCCAGCAGTGGGCTCGTCCAGAATAAGCACCTCCGGCTCCATCGCAATCACACCGGCAATGGCAACACGGCGCTTCTGACCGCCGGACAGATCAAAAGGAGATGCTTTTAACTGCTCCTCGGTAAGGCCTACAAAGCCTGCTGCCTGACGCACTCTGCGGTCAATTTCCTCTTCATTCAGGCCCATATTCTTTGGACCGAAAGCAATATCTTTATATACTGTCTCTTCAAACAGCTGGTATTCCGGGTACTGAAAAACCAGACCAACACGAAAACGACTTTGCCTCGTGGTGGCCTTGCTTTCCCATATGTCCTTTCCATCCAGCAGTACCGAGCCGGAGGTAGGTTTCAGCAAGCCATTCAGGTGCTGGATCAGCGTGAATTTGCCGGAGCCCGTGTGACCGATAATGCCGATAAACTCGCCCCGCTCCACGCTAAAGGACACATCCTCCAGTGCAACATGCTCGAAGGGTGTGCCAACACTGTAAATATGGCTTAATTTTCTAACTTCTAAAATCGGTGCCAATTCTCTATCCTCCTGTGGTCAAACCTTTCAGGCTTTTGCTTGCAAAGCCTCCAAAAGTGTCTGCGCACAATCATCAGCGCTTAATCTATCCAGCGGCAAATTGTACCCCTGCTTGTTCAGCGCATAACAAAGTTCAACGGTTTCCGGAGCCCGCAAGCCGATTTGATGAAGGGTATCTACCTGGCTGAAAACCTGCTCAGGTGAACCATCCAACCGAACCTGACCCTTGTGTAACACCACAACACGCTCCGCCCTGGCTGCTTCATCCATATGATGGGTAATCAAAATTACCGTGATTTTCTTTTCTTTGTTCAGCCGCAGCACTGTATCCATAACTTCTCTGCGGCCTTTCGGATCCAGCATGGCTGTAGGCTCGTCCAAAACGATGCACTTCGGCTCCATCGCTATCACGCCGGCTATTGCAACCCGCTGTTTTTGTCCACCGGAGAGCAGGTGCGGCGCATGCTTGCGATACTCATACATACCAACCTGCTTCAGCGCATTGTCAACCCTCTGCCGGATAGCCGGGCTGGCAATTCCCAGGTTTTCAGGGCCAAAGGCCACATCCTCTTCCACGACATTGGCAACGATCTGATTGTCGGGGTTTTGGAAAACCATTCCGATGCAACGGCGAATTGCTATCAGCTTTTCCGGCTCAGAAGTGTCCATGCCAAAAACATAAACCTTTCCGCCGCTGGGAAGTAAAATAGAATTAAAATGCTTGGCAAGGGTAGATTTTCCGCATCCGTTTCCACCCAAAACTGCAACAAAGCTGCCTTCCTCAACTTGCAGGTTCAAGTCCTCAAATACGGCAACGCAGGGCGTGTCATCCACGCCCGGATAGGTATATGCCAGATGTTCAACGCAAATTTGCTCTTTCAATACAATCCCTCCATCAAGGAGTCCATCTGCCTGTGGAACCACAGGGAAGCACAAAGCCTGTGGATCTAACAGGTAAACCAAGCTCTCCCACCTGGGTGGTGCCGCCGTATTTGCTGCCAAAAGCAACATCAGCGGCATAGCCAACAGCGCTGGGAGCCAGGCCGGTCGTATAGGAGTTAATAATTACAAACAAAGGGTCATCCGTCAGCAGCTTCGCCGTTTCCAGAAGGAACGGATAGAAGCTGGTTTCCATTTTCCAAATTTCACCGCTGGGACCTCTTCCGTAACTTGGCGGGTCCATAATAATACCATCATAACGACGGCCACGGCGAATTTCACGCTGTATAAATTTCGCACAGTCATCCACAATCCAATGGATGGGCTTATCCGCCAGGCCCGAGGACTTGGCATTCTCCTTTGCCCAGGCGACCATACCCTTTGAGGCATCCACATGGTATACCTCTGCCCCACCGGCTGCCGCCGCAAGGGTGGCACCGCCGGAATAGGCAAACAGATTCAGAACCCTCACCGGACGATGGGCATCAGCAACCTTTTGCCGGATAAAGTCCCAGTTGGCTGCCTGTTCGGGGAATACGCCGGTATGCTTGAAGTTCATAGGCTTTACATTAAAGGTCAGATAGTCCTTGTAACGAATTTGCCAAAACTCCGGTAATCTGTGGTCGGACCAATGGCCACCACCGGTGTTGGAACGAATATACCGGGCATCGTACCTTTTCCATGCAGCATCCGCTCTGGGCGTCTCCCAAATAATCTGAGGGTCAGGCCGAACAAGGAAATAGTCGCCCCATCGCTCCAGCCTCTCACCGGCTGTTGCATCCAGCAGTTCATAGTCTATCCATTCATCTGAAATCCAGCGCATTTTATCTCCTAATCTTTACGGTGCAGGATCGATCTCCTCGCCACCGTCGTCGGGTGTATCGGGCGTATCCGGAGTAGACGGATTGTTCTTTTCATACTCTTCCCAGGCCTGCTGCGTGTGCACAGGGCAAATGACATAAGGTGCAGCCACAGACTGGTTCACATCGTTGTTAAAGCCTGTAAAAACGAGGTCATTGCCATTACTGTCAACACTGTAGACGAAGTTATTGGACTTATAGGCATTCTGCAGGCCGATCTTATAAGCTTTCTTGATAGCGGTGATCTGGTCAGGATCCAGCTTTACAAGGGCCTGGTCAGAAATTACCACAGTGGGGTCGACAGAGGCAAAATGGGCGCAGTATTCGTTTGCCACACCGCCACCGCTGCAATAAGAAACAAACACATGCTTATCGCAGGTTTCCTTGGGAACATCCTCTTTGTATACCCAAACCTCGTAAAGTCTGGAAACATCATCGGAAACCGTTCTCACATCCGCCCGGCAGGCATCAGTTGCCAGCTTTCCGGACTCCAGGCACACATCTACCTTCACCATATTCTTGGTGCTGTAGAGGGATTTGTTGGATTTGCCGGAATGGATGGGACCCATAACCTTCTTGAACAGCTGGTTGGAGGGGCTTTGGTTTCCTACCATAACGATACTGTCGGGGTAATCGAAGCCGGACCAAACAGCCGCTGTGTAGTAACCGGTGTAGCCGCAGATCCAACGGTCATAGTTGGCATCTGTAGTACCTGTCTTACCGGCAGTTGTAATGCCGTAGGATCTGGCAAGGTCTGCTTCAATACCGGTACCGACCTGCATTGTCCGCACCAGGCAATAGTTCATATAGTTCACAGCCTTTTCGCTCAGGATCTTTCTGCTGTCCTGCTGATTATCCAGCACAATATTGCCATTGCTGTCGAAGACCTTGGTATAACTGCGGGCCTCACGCCATATGCCGCCATTAGGGAATGTGGCAAAAGCCGCTGCCATTTCACGGACGGTTACACCATAGGTCTGTGCGCCCATTGCAAGGGGCGCAGAGTTATTATCCTTGCCGTCGATCAGGGTGGTCATACCGAACTTTTCAGTCAGATAGTTATAACTAAAGTCATAATTTTTGACCTTTCCATCCTTATCCGCATTCACAAGATCCAATGCACGGATCGCGATGGTGTTGGCAGAGGAAGTAACACCGTGCAGAACTGTACGGCTGTAAGAGAACTTGTTATCACTGTTTTTGGGGTAAAAGCCGCCGCCGGAGTAATAAACATAGGGAAGGTCAGTCAAAACAGTTACAGGAGAAAATGCCCCTGTTTCAAAGCCTAAAGAATAAATGGAAAGGGGCTTGATAGAAGAGCCGGACTGCCGTTTGGATTGGGTGGCTCTGTTCTGACCAAAAATCTCTGTCTTGGGTCCAACACCGCCTGCAATACCGGCAATGTCACCGGTTTCATTGTCAATAATCACAATAGCGGATTGCAGCTGTGCGCCGCCACGGTAGGCGGGAATCTGAGACAGGTCACTATAGATCTTATCAACCTGCTTCTGCACATCGATATCCATTGTGGAATAGATGGAGAAGCCACCGCGCTTCACCTTTTCGAGGTAAGCACGGACATTATTGCTGTTGATTTCCAGGTTGTCCTTTTTGATCAGATCATAGACAACGTCCATAATGACCGTTTCGGTGTGATAGTTATAGCCGCCGGACACCTTAGTAACAGGAATCTCAGATTTGCAGTGCGGGCAGAAATACTTGCCGTTATTTTTAATAAGTGTGCTGACGATATCTTTATAGCCGCAGGTCTCATTTTCACAGCGAGCCATAGAATCCTCAGTATCGATACCCCACTTAAGATCCAGTTCCCGGCTGATCTCTACCTGATATTCTTCCTCGGTCAGCCAGCCCTGGTCACGCATTGCAGTAAGAATGACCTTCGTCCGGCGTGTGTTATTATCCTTATTCTGATAGGGGTCATAATAAGTCGGACTATTGGTGATCGCAATAATGCTTGCGCACTCAGCTGCGTTAAGCTTCTCCAGTTCCTTGCCATAATAGGCAGCCGCTGCGGAGCGAACACCCCATCTGCTTTGACCCAAATAGATAACATTCAGATAGTATTCCAGAATGGTTTCCTTATCGTAGTTTTTCTCCATCTGGGTAGCCTGGAAAATTTCCAGCACTTTTCGCTGAACGGTAACGCTGGAGTTACCAAAGGTATTCTTCACAAGCTGCTGAGTGATACTGGAGCCGCCCACAGAGGAATCGCCAAAGAACATACGGGCACAGGCCTGAATGGTTGTGATCCAGTCAACACCCTGGTGACGGTAGAAGCGATGGTCCTCAATGGCAATGGCTGCATGGATCATATGCTCAGGAATATCCTCATAATTGGCCCAGTTGCGGTTTACAGCCGAGTCAATGCGCTGCTGGATCTGGATTTGACCATCACTATCAATATAAAAGATGGTGGAGTTCATATCCAAAGAAAGGTCCGAAAGATTCAGATTGGCCTCTGGCAAAATATCATTCTGCAGATAATCACCCAAGATGGTTACAAAAACGAAGCCACAAATCACCACGATCAAAAGTACCGTGACTGCAGCACCCATCAAGACCTTGAAGGTTGCAAAAACGCCCCTCCATATCTTGTAGAGGATCCGAAGCGCATCATCGGGTTTCCAATTCTGTCTGCTTTTATTTGTTTTCCTGTTAGAGCCAAACATTCTATCATTACCTCCATATAAAATAGAGAAAATTTCCGGTATCAGGTATATGTGCATACCTCTACGAATAGGATTATAGCATACATTGCAAAAAAACGAAAGAACTATTTTTTAATATTCCGTGAATTATTGCAAACAGTCTTTTCTTGTAATTAAAATAGTTTTAACAAATCCGAAGAAAATTATTTGTAGGCTTTACCAAATTGAGCCGTCCCCTCTTGATTTATTCCCCTTCTGCCATTAAAATGAAGGTACAAAATCATTGGAGGTAAAGCTATGGGTGATCATTACGGCTCCGACTTTATGACCATTATGGATGAAGACGGCCAGGAATACGAACTGGAGGTACTGTCCACTGTTGAATATAACGGCCAAACTTATATGGCTGTCATTCCGGCCGGCCTGGAAGAGGATGCCGACCCCGAGGTAAGTATTCTTAAGTCTGTTGAAGAAGACGGTGAGCCTATCCTTTGTGCCATCGAAGATCAGCAGGAACTGGAAGAAGTTTACAATTATATTATGGATAAACTCTACGAAGAGGATGAAGAATAAGTAGAGCCTGCTTGGTGCGTATCGTGTCCTTTTGGACCCACATTTATTTATAGGGATGTTCGTTTCTCTGCCGGATTGCAGACCTCCCGTCCCCGCTTTGACGGTGTGGCGGATGTTGGGAGCAGCTAACGCAGGGAGCTGCAACCCACCTGCCTATGCGTGCAGGTCATAACTGGATGCGTACGGCCAAAGCGGGTTTCCCGGGAAGTTTTCTTCCCGGGATTTGTTATTTTATTGGGATTTCCCCCATATTTAACGGCTTATTAAATATTTACACTTGCAAAATAAAACGAAATCAGTTATAATACCAAAGACTCTGCGTCAAAGTTTGACGATACCATACGCAAAAACGAGAGGAACTGATTATATGAGCGCATCTGATAAGAAGAGACTCCGCAAGGAGGAACGGGTCGCTGCAATGACTGAAAAGCAGCAGCAGGCTCAAAAAGAAGCCAAGAAGCTGAAGACAATGACCATTGCCTTTATCGCTATCCTGGCCGTTATCATCGCAGCCTTTGGCTGGATGCTGGTAGACAGCTATCTGAAGGTCAATGGTGTGCTTGAAAAGAAAACCATTGTTGCCACCATTGACGGAACCGAGCTTAACACTGTGGAATTCAGCTACTATTATGCCGATGCTGTGGACAACTATTATCAAAATGCATACAACCAGTACGGCACCAGCACCAAGATCCTTCTGCTGTCCTACGGCCTGGATATTACCAAGCCTCTGAACAAGCAAGAGAATCCCGAAACCGGTGACACCTGGGCAAATTATTTTATTGAGATTGCCCTGGGCAACGCAAAGAGTGACATTGCTCTGTACAACAAAGCCATTGCTGATGGCTTCGACCCCAACAGTGAAGATGTCAATGCCATTGTTGACAACGAAGCCAACAATCTGATGTGGAACGGCTACTTTGCAGGTTCTGTGGATAACTACCTGCGCAGCGTATACTGCAACGGTGCTACCGAAGAAGGTTACCTGGATTATGTCCGCCGCAACGCTGTTGCCGCTACCTACTACAATGAGCACAAGGACGGCCTGACATACACCGCCTCTGACATTGAGACCTATACTGCGGACCGTTACCACGAGTTCAGCGCTTTCTCCTATAACTACTACACCATCAGCTACACCAAGTACCTGAAGGCCGAGGAAGGCACCAAGGATGAAAACGGCACTGTAACTTACACGGATGAGCAAAAGGCCGCTGCCCGTGAGGCTGCCCGCAAGGATGCAGAGACTCTGGCACAATGCACCAGTCTGGAAGCCTTCAACCTGGCAATCGCCAGCCTGTCCTTCAACAAGGACCTGGAAACCCCTGCGATCAGCACTGGCAGCAAGGATGTTCTGTACTCTACCCTGAAGGAAGAATACGGCAAGTGGCTGGGTGAAGAGGGCCGCAAGGAATTCGATGTAAAGGCCTTCCCTGTTGAATCCACCGTTACCGATGCAAACGGCAAGGAGGAAAAGGTCGTTGACAGCTACAATGTCATTATGTACCTGTCCACCAACGAAAACCTGAAGAAGCACGGCAATGTTCGCCATGTTCTGGTGCAGTTCGAGCAGACCCTGGACGACAAGGGCAATTACACTGTAACCGACGACAACAAGAAGGCTGCCAAGGAAGAAGCTGAAAAGCTTTATAACGACTGGAAAGAAGGCGGCGCAACCAAGGAAGCCTTCATTACTTTGGCTAAAGAAAAGAGCGAAGATCCCGGTGTAAAGGAAAACGAGGGCCTGTACGAGGACATCCACCCCGCCTCCGAATATCTGACCGAGTTCCGTAACTGGGCTGTTGATCCCGTCCGTAAGGAAGGCGACCACGGCATTGTGGAAACCTCCTCCGGCTACCACATTATGTACTTTGAAGGCTACAGCGATGAAACCTACAGAGATTATCTCGTAAACCAATCCATGGTCAACGATGATATGGAAAAGTGGTACGACGGTATCCTTGAGGCTGCTGAGGCAAAGCTGAAGGACACTTCCCGTCTGAAAAAAGATATGGTCATCTCCCCCAACGGCTAATAACGCATAAAAATCCCCTCCTGTGGAATTCTTTTCCCAGGAGGGATTTTATGTTTCTTAAGAAATGCTGGGGACCTTGCCTGGCTGGATTTTGTGCCGGTGTGGTGAATGGACTGTTTGGTGCAGGCGGTGGAATGGTCCTTGTGCCCCTTTTGACAGCGCTTCCCGGTCTTTCCGAAAACGAAATTTTCCCCAGCTCTGTTGCAATTATTCTCCCTGTGTGCTTAGTAAGCCTTGCCTTTGTTCTCCCCGGAAGTTCATTTTCGTTTTATGCAGCACTTCCCTACCTATTCGGTTCCCTTGGGGGCGGTCTGCTTGCCTGGAAACTGGGAAAGAAAATACCGACTAAGTGGCTGCACAGGCTTTTAGGTGTATTTATTCTTTGGGGAGGGATTCGATATTTATGCTAAGCAGTTGGCCTGTTGCCCTCGCCATGGGCACGCTATTAGGAACACTTGCGGGGCTTGGCGTGGG
>JAZQLG010000138.1:0-7607 GCA_045542575.1 Faecousia sp. | reverse complement strand
AAGGAAGTACCACAAAAACTGAAGGAACCACTGTACAATCTTGACAAAGGTGATTATGTAGAGCCGTGTAAGATGACACTGGGAGAATGGCTTGACAAATGGTCTGAAAACTACTTAGGTTCTGTCAAACCGGCAACAGTCCACCGGACTGTTGCATTTAATTCTTCAAATGCCTTTTTCAAAATACCGTGCAGAATAAAAAAGACCACCTTTTGGTGGTCTTTTTCATTTGGCGGAGAAGGAGGAATTTGAATTACCCCAAGTGATTACTTTTTACAACAAAAGTTCGCAATATATTAGCAAATATATGCGTTTCCGAAACTATTTAGTAGCACTTTTAACCACCATTTACTACCCTATATCACCCCTATAAGGGGAAAAATAAGGGGAAACTATTTTAAGATGCCACATAGCAGGTACCAAAAATATGCACTCAAACTGTTCAAAACATCACATTTGGTGTACAACCCCGCCACTAATCCACCAAATGGAAGGCCGTTTTCAGATCTGCTACTTCTTCTTCAGAGATATGTACGATCTGTCCGATTGCAGAGGCATTGATGATAGAGTGTGCTGTGGATTCCATAACCTCAAGTCGATCAAATGCCTGCAACAGCGTATTGCCGGTAACGATTACGCAGCAGTTCTCTACCATCGCGGCAGGAGTAGCTTCTCCAAAGTACTCAGCAACAGAATCTTGCTTGGAATAGTATTCCTCATAAGAAATTCGTTTCACATCACGAAGCAGGATATAGCTTTCCGGAATTGTGCGGGGATCAAACTCAGTATCCGTAACAGCAAAAGCCATTGCATGAACAGGCTGAGCCAGCAAAATTGCGCTGATTTCCGGATTGTAGGCATAGATCTTTTGGTGCAGCATTACGGCACGGGAAGGAGTCTTACCCATTTCCTTCATACCTGCTTTCACGCGTACCAAATCGTCTTCTTCCAGATAGGCTCTATCCATGCCAAAGGGTGTAATAATAAAGCTGCCATCTGACAGGCGTACGGAATATGTGCCGTGGGTTGCAGTGAACAATCCTTGCTTATAAGAACGGCGAATTAGCGTAATCATATCTCGTCTTGCAGCCAATTCCTCTACACTGTGAGAGCCGGGAATAAAATCATCCATCTTGGTATGATTTGTGGTCTGTGACAACTTGTACGCTTCATCATCGAGGAATTTAGGCTTACCAATTCGGTTCGCAAGTATTTCCAGATTCGCAGTATAATCCAGTGTTTCAAAGCGTTGGAAGGCTGTAAACATATCCGGTGCGCCGATACAAACGCCGTGATTTTCCAACAATACAATGTCACAGTTTTGAGCAAAGCACTTACCAATATTTTCGCCCAGATTTTCACTTCCGGGAACTGCGTATGTAGCAATCTTTATACTGGGACACATTTTTTGTACCGATGTCAGCAGATTCAGATCCGGACTCTTTCTCACAATAGAAAAGGATACCAATGCCGGAGGATGTGCGTGCAATACTGCTTTTAGATCCGGCCGCATTTTGTATACCGCCGCATGGAAAGGCAGTTCCGATGAAGGGCGATGCATACCAACAATGGTACCATCCGGTTTAACACAAACAATGTCATTACGGTTTAGCGAGCCCTTATCAACACCAGCCGGAGTGATCCAAATATTACCGTCGTTATCTAAAATTGAAAGGTTACCACCGGAAGTAGTGGTCATACCTTTGTCATAAATACGCTGCATGAACATAACAAGCTGATCTGCAGGGTGGATATAATTAATATTCATAGTATTCTCCTATGCACCTTCTATGGCGATTATCTAAGTATGAAAAATATGCTGTTTGCCGCATTTGCAGTTTTCTTGGATTTCTATTTCGCAACCCTCTGTTACTTATACTTGACCGTCACCACAAAAGGATCATGGTCAGAATACCGATGCTCGCCATCCTCCAGCACGATCCGGTCGTTCAGGAAGCTATGCTCCACAACTTTCACCCGATCCGTATTCAAGAAAATATGGTCGATGTGCTGTTCTTCGTTGCCCACAATGATGTCTACCGGCTTATACACGCCCTGAGTGGCAAGCTGCAGCCACTGGGAATTCTGCTGGCAGTTATAGTCACCGGTGGCAAACAGCAAACTGTCGCCAACTTTTTCTTCCCAGAAGGTACGCAGTTCATTTGCCTGCGTTGTACGGTGTTGATCGCCCGCCTCTGCACTGACCTTGCCGTTCTCATCCCAGTCGATGGACCAGTGGGTATTGGTCATAAATACGGTTTCTCCGGTATATGTATCGGTAAACTTTGCCCACTGATAATGACGCTCCTGCAATTCTGTGGAAGAATATCTTTGGCTACCGCTCTCCAACAGGTCAAAGTGGTCTGCCTTATATAGAATGATCAGGCCTGCGCTATTAGAGACACGCCCTGCGGGATATCGGGATGCCTGCTTGTCATATGCCTTTTCATTGCCGATGCAAACAGCCTTATAAATGCCATCGCGCTCGATTTTGCTCACAAAATAACCTTGCCAATCGTAGTCGTGACTGCCCGCTTCCTGAAGACCGATCAGATCCATTCCGGATTCGTTTAAATAGGTTTGTAAATGCTGCGCCCGATCACCAACAGGCAAATAGCCGTCATAGCCATCAATGCCCAAAATATTAAAGCTCATACATTTGATTTCCATATTTTTGTTCCCTTTCTTGATAATGAACAAAATGCTACCTGCTAAAAGTAAAACTACAGATACGATAGCAATGATGATAATGACCCTTTTCTTACTCATAGCATTTCCGCCACCAAACAACTGATGCCACCCATATACAAAGCGTTTTCACGGATTTGCACATTATGATTGACGATGACCTGCCCAACGCCCGAAAGGTCATAAACCTTTTCTTCTGCGGAAGGGTTCAGGGCAATCAGGAATTTCTTTCCGGCTACTGTTCTTTCATAAACGAAGGGATAGCCCTCAGCCAAAACCTTGAAATTGGACACATCAGAAAATCCCTTGTTCTGTGTACGCAGTTTTACCAAGGTTCTGATCATATTCAGCAAGGAGTTTTCGTCTTGCCGTTGTGCCTCCACAGTAGGCGCACCGGGCTTGGCATCTGTAGGCAGATAGGGATCGTCGCTTTCTGTGAAGCCGTGGTTTTTCTGACTGTTCCACTGCATCGGTGTACGAGCGCCGGTGCGGATATAGCCCCCCTCTTTCGAGGGAATACCCTTGGCAAAATCCATACCAATCTCATCGCCATAATAAACAAAGGGAACACCGGGCATTGTCAAAATAAAGGTCATAGCTACCTTCATTTCTTCCTGTGTTCGACCATAACCGATTCTGGGTAGATCGTGATTGCCGGTAATCAGGCCAATGTGGCCATCTTCTCCGATTTTCTCGTATTCGGAAAGGAAATGATCCAAGAATATGCGGATATCGCCTTTTCCAGCCTTGTCAAAATAGCTGTTTCCGATAAACTCTCTTGCAACATTTCTGCCTTCTTCGTGTCGGAACAAAGATGTGTAAGCGGGGTGATAGCTATGCAGTAAGAAGTCGCAGTCAAAGCCTGTCCAAACAGCTCTTGCAGGCTTGCCCCATTCGGAGACCAGAATAAACTCCGGATTCTTTGCCTTAACATGGGCTTTCAGTTCGTGCCAAAATTCCCGGGTCACATTTCCCTCTGTATCGCCCTTGATCAAAGTGGGAGCAAGATCCACACGGAAACCGTCTACGCCCATGTCCATCCAGAAGTACATAATCTTTTTCAGTTCTTCCTTGGTGGCAATACAGTCCGGGTGGTCAACAGGAAGCTGCCAGTCTTCCGTGGGGTTGGCATAACCGTAATTCAGAGAAGGCTGTGACCAGAAGAAATTGGGTATATAATTGCCATCTCGCTGGCTGTATCCCCGGATTCCGGGTCCAACCTCGAAAGTACCTTTTGTCCAGATGTAGCGGTTGGTATATTCGTTGATTTCATCCTTTGCCGATTCCTGAAACCAGGGATGGTCAATGGAGGTATGACCGGCTACCAAGTCATAGATGACCTTGATGCCCCGGTTATGGGCCTGACGGCAGAATTCCTGAAAATCCTCATTGGTGCCGTATCGGGGCGCAACCTTATAGTAGTCTGTGATATCATAGCCTGCATCCCGGAAGCTGCTGTCGTTCACAGGATGAAGCCAAATCACATTAAAGCCGCAGTCTTCGATATAGTCTAATTTTTGAATCAGTCCGGGCAAGTCACCGATTCCGTCTCCGTTGGAATCATAAAATGACTGGGGATAGACCTCATAGACAACCGCATTTTTAAGCCAATTTTCCATATCTATCTCCTATTCGGGTTTGGTTTCTAACTTTAAGGGATAGTCACCTAACTTATTTACCTTAAAGCCATTTGCTTTGTATTCCTCGTAATTGAAGGCTTCCAATTCATCAATAGCCAGCTTATGGAACTCATAGAAATTGTACCACCACTCATAACCGCTGCCCAATTCTGCATTTAAGTAGGCATCGGCAATATCGCAGCCCATAGCCGGTGCCACATAGAACGCACCCATTGCCAGCACATTAACACCGTTGCCGGTAATGGCACGCAGTGCCGCAGGAACGCTCTCTACAACGCCGGCGTGGACATGGGGACACTTGCTGGCGGCAATATGGATACCCATACCCGTACCGCAGAACAGCAACGCCCTTTCAAATTCGCCTTCAGAGATCATTGCGCCCACACGAAGGCCTACTCTATGGAACATAAGGTCAGTATCGTTGGGGTCAGAATCAGCACGCACACCCACATCGGTAATTTTCCAGCCTTTTTTCTCCAAATGTGCAACAACCGCCTCCTTCAGCGGATAGCCGGCAAAGTCTGCGCCTACCACAAGGTACTTATCTTTTACTGTTTTCATTCTCTAATCTCCTTTACTTTTCTATGATAGTCTGCACAAGCTGCCATGCAAACAATTCGTGCATTTTTCTTGTAGGGTGGTTCAAACCGTTGGACAGCAGATTTGTAGTATCCACGCCGGATTCATACATCTTCTTCCAAATGGCATAGCAGTCACAAATAACCACATCTTCCTCCCGGCACACCTGCCGTGCAGCATCCATATAAGCATCAAATACGCCGTTTAACTGCCGTGCGGCAAATACATCTGCCAGCGGTTCTAAAATCTCGCCGGGAGATACTTTTCCGGCATGGGTATTCATCATATTGGGGGTCATAAATATGACCTCAATACCAGCCTCTCTTGCAGTGGTAAATATATTGCGCAATGCGGTTTTGTAGGTTTCCAATCCGTCCATCTCCGCATTGGCATCGTTCAGTCCGAAGCAGACCACCAACAGATCAGGAGAAAAAGCCAGCACATCCCGCTTTAACCGTTCATAACCTGCTGTGGCAGAGCTGCCGTTGACACCGCAATTCATCACAGAAACCGGCGCTTGGGGATACAGCATTGCCAGCAGCTCCTTAACCTTTTCTGAGTAAGCAGAAGTGCTGTCAAAAACTACCTGCATCTTCTTGTTTTTTTCATAAGTCTCAAAAACACCTTGGGTCACGCTGTCACCCAAAAAAGCAATAATGGGTGTTCTGGTGCCCGGATTGTCCACCGTTTTCTTATTTAATAGTTCTGTAAATCGCATGTTTTCACCTTTTATTCTTCCAGTAGGTTGTATTTTCCGTACAGATAAATGGGTACTGCCGACCATCCGTGACACAGAGAGCCTGCATTATGGAAATCGGCATGGCCCAAATCCGTTTCCCAGAATGTGGTCGCACCGGCATAGAGCATTTTGCCCCAGACCTTCTCCACATCTTTGCGCACATACTCACGGTAAGAATCGCCCGCTTGCAAAAGCACGTCGTACGCATAGATACTTGCGCTCAAGGTACAGGGAATCATACAGTCGGACAGCATATTCTCCACAACTTTGGACTTGACATCATCCGGTGTTGCACCGACATAAAGTGCAAGAGCCTGCGTGAAGGCGTGGAGAGGTCTCTCGTAGTCATTTAACCGAGTTAAGTACACATTTCTGTTCCGGTCAAAAAACGCCTTATGGAGCTTCTCATTCAGCTCAGTATGCAAAGTATCGTAATGGGCAGCCAGTTCCGGCTGTACGACATCGCAAAGTCTTGCAAAACAGTAGAAGCTATCAGATACAAAGGCATTAAGCGGACACTCGTAAGGAGGATTTTCTTTGAAGTACTCCTCTCCAGCCAGTCCGTCCTTCCACTCGTAGAAATTCCAGTACTGATCGCCCGCAAAGCAAGGAAGTAAGCCGGTTTCATCGATTCTCTCTTCCAATTTTTCTACGATGTATTTTGCGCAGTCAAACACTTCCCGGATGAAGTCTACATCCCCAGAATATTCCAAATATTCCTTTAACTGCCGGATATAGATGGTAGTAAAGGAAGGAATGGTAATGGGAATGATACCCGGTGCGCACAGCTCCAGAGTTCCGTCCTCTCGCAAGGACTTTGCAAACAACCGCAAGGATTCCTTGGGGAATATGTATTCACCAAATGCGTAGTAGCCGCAGAGCATTTGTACCCGGCTGTCAAAGGTATACAGGGATTGCTCTCTCCAAGGGCAGTCCTCATAATGCTCGTGCATACACATATGCAGAGTTCTGACGGAAACATCGTAGATTTTACGGTGCAAAGCATCAGAGATGTTATTTTCCGGCATTTGCAAGGGATAATAGACATTGCGGATTCCGGCTTTGTAAATTGTACCGTTTTTGCAAGCAATATGAATCTGCAAATACTGCATACCCATACGCAGGAAAGGATTGAAGAATTGATTTCTGCCTGCCTTGGCATGGTAGCTGACCGCAAAATTCCGCTTTTTAATACTGGAACGGACACGCAAGTCTTCCAAATGCTCGCCGTATCCGATCAGAACATCACACGCTTCCGGCACCTCAAAATCCAGATTCAGGAAACCAACAGATTCCTGCCCGGCATCTAAAAGAAAGTAAACACCCTCTGCATAATCGTCTTCCGGAATTTTCCATTGGGTGCTGTCTGTACCTATCGTTAACAGTTCATCTGCTGTACGGGTGGAAAGATATGTGGTATAGACCTTCTTGCCGACAGACTTTTCTTTACCGTCTGTCACATAGACACCTTGTGTTTTCAAATTACCGGTAGTTTCTTTTTCAATAATCAGCTTCTTGATGGGTCGTTCAAACAGATGTTTTTCCTTGCCTGCCAAAACACTTTTTTGGTAAGCTGCTTCCTCTGCACAGGCATCATACTTGAACACAAAGCCAAGCTGTCCGGAAATAAATTCCATATCGCCGCTATCATAGTGCATATCCTGACGGGACAGAACATCCTCATTGCTGTTTAACAGGCAGTTATCATCCTGCCAAAGGGCGAAGATCACACCAGGAATCTGAATCCTGTGTGTGAAATAATTGGCACCGATCACATAATGCAGAATCTCCAAGGTGTTCTTACCCTGTTTGACAAATTCGGTAATATCCAATTCATCATAAACCTGGTAGTCCTCATAGTCAGCATACTGCCCGCAGTCTACAAATTCGCCGTTTACATACACGGCATATAATGTGCTTGCACTGATAAATAACCGAATGTTGTCTGTTTGCTCCAAGGA
>JAZQLG010000137.1:0-6706 GCA_045542575.1 Faecousia sp. | reverse complement strand
GCCCTTGCCCATGGATTCAGCATTGGACCAGTAAGAGCCCATCTCGGGGATGGAGGGCTGCAGGACGGAAGTGTTAGCGATGGTGTCGTTCTGAGCAACAGCAGCGGGGTTGCTGGAGAACTTGGGATCGCTCAGCAGGGAGGTAGCGCAGGGAACAACGCCGCCTGCACGCAGGTCGAAGTGCAGAGCCTGCATTTCAGCAGAGCCCAGCCATGCAGCCAGAGCAACAGCAGCAGCGGGGTTCTTGGAGTGGGGGTTCACGCCCAGAGCCTTGGAGCCGGAGAAGGACTTCATCTGCTTCTGCTCGCCATTGATGGTAATGGAGGGCAGCGCGGCAGCGGCGTAATTTTCGCCCAGAGCCTCTGCAACGCCGTTAGCGTCCCAAGTGCCGGAGAACAGAGCAACAACAGTGCCCTTACGGAAGCCGTCCAGGCCAGCGCCGGAAGCGTCGTCGATCAGCTTGCCGGAAGCAACAGCGTTGGCAATGTAGGTGGTAACTGCAGCACCGGCTTCGCCGCCGAAGTTGATGCCTGCAGAGCCGTCGGTGCCGTCACCGAACATGGTGCCGCCGTTAGCATAGTAGAAAGCGGGAACATACCAGGTGTTGGTCAGGGGGAATGCAACAGTGCCCTTAGCCATCATGGCATCCAGGGACTTGATGTCGTCAGCAGTCAGCTTGGAGCTGTCGTAGTACATAAACCAGGTGTTGCCGGTGTAGGGAACGCCATAGACATTGCCTTCAGCATCGGAAACGGACTTGATCATAACTTCGGAGTTATCCTTCTTAACCTGCTCCAGAGCAGCGCCGCCCAGCTTGGCGATAGCGCCAGCCTGGATCAGAGTGCCCAGCTGGTCGTTTGCGAACATATAAACGTCAGCAGCGGCAGAGGGGTCCTGAGTCACGTTGGTGCCAGCGTCGCCTTCGGAGCAAACGCCGAACTCAAAGGTGATGGTCCACTTGTCCTTGTTGGCTTCAGCGAACTGCTTGCAGGCAGTCTGCAGGAAGCTGTTTTCGTTGGCCTGGTCCTCAGAGGGGCCCCAAACCTTCAGGGTAATGGCCTCGGGCTTGGCAGTTTCGCCGCCGGAGGTGCCTTCGTTGCCGGTAGCGGGCTTCTCGCCACAGCCTGCGAACAGGCCGACGATCATCAGGCATGCCAGCAGCAATGCAAGAATTTTCTTCATTTTAGTTTCCTCCTAAAATAATAGTACGTATATGCTATCACGGATTTATTCCGTTGATGCCGGTTGTTACTGCTTGCGAAACCTGCGAAACTTTGTTTCGTAATTTCGTAAATTCAAGCATCATTAAGATTATATCATTTCCGGTAGAACTTCGTCAACAATCGGAAGTACAAAAAATGACTGGCAGTTTTTGTATGATTTATACAATTTCTTCCTGAGAAGCTTCCGCTCCGTCAACTTTTTGCCCTTTCTTCTTTTTGGCAAGCTCGTTCAGCCCATCCCAGTTTGCTCGTCCGAAACGTTTCGTAACCGACAAAATCTCTCTGCCCAATTTCGCTGTGAAAAGGCCGGGCAGCAGCCGCCAGGTCCAGTTGTCCTCCACCGTGCCGGGGGTGTTCATCCGGGCGCTGTTTGGCAGGTCCAGCCAGTCCTGCAAAGGAATGACGCAGGTTTTTGCAACGCTCCTCATGGAAAGGTCCACAAGCTTTCGGGGCATCTGCTCGTCGGGGGTGTACTCATCGGCAAGATAGGTCCGTATGGTCATTTTTTGCGCCTTCGAAAGGCCCATAAACCAGCCCCGGATGGTTTCGTTGTCGTGGGTGCCGGTGTACACAAAGCAGTTGCTGTCAAAATTATGGGGAGCATATTCGCTGGCACCGCCCACATCCGCCGGATCAAAGGCAAACTGCAGCACCTTCATATTGGGATAGCCGGTTTCCTTTACCAATTGGCGGACAGATTCCGTCATATAGCCCAGGTCCTCTGCGATCACGCCCCGCTCTCCCAGGTTGGCCTTCAACGCATTGAACAGTCGGATGCCGGGGCCCTTTTCCCAGGTGCCTTCTCTTGCAAGGCCGGTGTCCGCGGGGATCGCAAAGTATTCGTCGAAGCCCCGGAAGTGATCGATCCGCACCACATCGTAAAGCTTATAGCTGTACCACATCCGGGTGATCCACCACCGGTAGCCGGTTTTTTCGTGATAATCCCAACGGTATAGGGGGTTGCCCCACACCTGTCCGTCGGCATTGAAGCCATCCGGGGGCACACCTGCGATCCGGGTAGGTACATTCTCCTCATCCAGCTCGAACAGCTCCGGATTTGCCCAGGCATCGGCACCGTCAAAGGACACATAAATGGGAATGTCTCCCACGATCTGGATGTGCTTTTCATTGGCATAGGCCTTCAGCGCAAACCACTGCTGGGCAAATTTATACTGCAGATATTTATGGAACTCCACCTCAAAATAGAGCTTTTCCCGGTAGTGATCCAATGCCGGACCGTAGTGCTTTCTGATGTCCTCCGGCCACTGGGTACGGCTCTGCTCATTAAAATAAGCCCGGACAGCCATATACAGGGCATAATCCTCCAGCCACCAGCTGTTTTCCCTGCAGAATGCTTCGAAGCCGGGATCGCTGGCTATGTTGCTTCTTTCATAGGCCTTCCGCAAAAGGGGCAGGCGGGTTGCGTTCAGCCACTCGTAGTCCACCTTTTCAGAGGACTCCACCTGAACAGCCTTACATTCCGCAGCCGTCAAGACGCCCTCCTTTTTCAGTTCATCGATGCTGATGAAGTAAGGGTTGCCCGCAAAGGCAGAGCAGGCCTGATAGGGAGAGTCATAGGCACCGCCATGGCTGGTGACGCCTAAGGGCAGGATCTGCCAGTATTTCTGACCGGCCTTTTCCAGCCAGTCCACAAAATCGTAAGCATTTTTGTCGAAGCAGCCGATGCCGTATTTCGACGGCAAGCTGGATACTGCAAGCAAAATGCCGGAATTTCTTTTCATATCGCTTTTCCTTTCTTCCGTTACTTTTCAAGCATTTCATACACCCGGAGGATCTCTCCTACGCTCCAGGCCTGGGCGTAACAGCCCTTGCCCTTTTGGGGAGAATCTCCGTCATAAATTTCCGGTAATTGTCCGGCGCAGCCCTCATAAAGCATTGCTTCCATATTGGAAAGGGCCTGCTTTACCTGCGTGATACCTTCTTTTCCATAGGCCTTCAGGCAGGCCCGCAGATAGGCGCCCATAGGAAACACCCAGGTGGTGCCCTGGTGATAGGCCAGGTCCCGCTGCAGCTGGCTGCCGCCATAGGAGCCCTGATATTGGGGATCCTGGGGCGATAATGTACGCAATCCGCAAGGGGTCAGCAGGTGGGTCTTCACTGTTTCCAGCACCCTTTCCTCCCAGGCTTTTGGGAGCATCGTAAAGGCCATAGAAAGGGCCCAGATCTGATTGCACCTGATCTGTTCGTCGGCCTCTGTACCGGAAAGCACATCCTTTAAGCAGCCCTTTTCCGGGATATAGAACTTTTCCAGAAAGGCAGCTTTTACCTTTTTGGCAAGTGCTTCATATTCCTTGCCGTCCTTTTGGACCAAAGGCGCAAGGCTTGCCATAATTTTCAGGGCATTGTACCAGTAGGCATTGATCTCCACCGGCTTTCCGTGACGGGGTGTGGGCAAAATATCGCCTATCCGCACATCCATCCAGGTCACCTGGTCAAAGCCCTCTCCGGCATAAATCAAGCCGTCACTGTCCATACCGATGTTGTGGTGGGTGCCCCGGCGGTAGGCGGCGACGATCCGTTCCATAACGGGGAAAGCTTCCTGAACAAAGGAAAGATCTCCGCATCTTTCGTAGCAGAGCCAAATAGCATCTATCAGCAAAAGGGCCGCATCCACGGTATTATACATCGGTGCTTGTGTCCCTTCCGGGAAGAGGTTTGGCACAAGGCCGTCCTTTTCATACTGCAAAAAGGTCCGCAGGATCTGCTTGGCATCCTCATAGCGGCCTGTGGACAGGCACAGACCCGGCAGGGCGATCATTGTATCTCTGCCCCAATCGCTGAAAAGAGGATAGCCTGCCAGAATGGTTTTCCCCTTGGTAGAATCCCTCTTGGCAATATAGCTGTCCGCACTGACTGCCAACTGTTTTGCCACCGGGTCAGTAAAGGGGCAGGCATTTTTCAGGTCTTCCCGCCGCTTTCTTTCCGCATTTAAGATCTCCTCCGCAGAAGAAACGGCCTTTTCTGTGGAGAATACGATTTCCAGGTGCCCTTCTGCCTGGGCAGGCACCCTTAAGCGGACCCGGCAGCAGCTTCCCGCAAGGCCCTGTCCGGGCCGGCCATCCTCTTCGTCGGCAGGATACTGCAGCGTTTTCCAATCCGCAAGGGGGGAAAGCTCTCCTTCCGTATGAATATACAAGCAGCAGCCATCCCCTGTGATCCGGTTGCCCTCCAGGGAAAAGGCCTTCTTTTCTTCCAGGGCCAGCTCCTTGGGGGCAAACTTCAAATAGGGGGTCACCGTAAAGGTACAGGGGGTATCCATACCGTTTTGGATATGGTAGGCCACCGCTGTGGTGTTTTCGCCGTAGGCCATGGCGCAGGTCCGCGTTACGCAGACGGTTTCTCCCTTATAGCGCCAAAAAGGAATGTCCTCCAGGCGGCAATCCTCCAAACGAAGCGGAAGCTCCCTTCCGCCTGCCTGCAGGCACTCGCCTACACTGTGGACCAGGGTGATCCGCTCATTGGGGGCTTTTACCGCCGCTACCAGCAGCCCCGCATCCGCTCTTTTTGCCGAGAAATCTCCCTGCAGGCTGCAATAGCCACCTAAGCCGTTCCAAAGAAGAAAGCACCGGGAGGAGGCATCTGCTATATGGGCTTCCGGGGACTTTTCGCAGGCGCTTTTCATATTGCCTTCCTCCTTGTTGCGTGAAATTTCGTAAAACAACATTCCGCTTTTAGTATATTGTGTTCCTTTTTTCCAGTCAAGAAAGAATCGTGTTTCCGCTGATTTCTGTAGGATTACACAACATTTCCGTTTTCCTTTTGTATGATTTTCCGTGGGTCTGCTTGTCTTTTTTGTAAAGTTTCGTAAAACTTTCGCAAGTTTCGTGTTTTGCCTTGCTTTTTGCGCCGCAGGTATGGTATACTGTGAGCAAATCCATCAGGAGGTGGCTTTATGACAACAATGGAAGAGATCGCCAAAGCACTGGGCATTTCCAAGGGTACTGTGTCCAAAGCGCTCAGCGGCGCGAAGGATGTGGGGGAAGGGACCCGGCAGGCTGTTATGGAAAAAGCTCTGGAAATGGGCTACTCCCGGGCGCTGCGGAAGGCCAATGCTCCCAAAATCGCCCTGTTCATTACAAACATTGAATATCTCCACCCCGACGACTTCGGCTATGACCTTGTTACCGGCTTTCGCCGGGCGGCAGAAGCCGGCGGCTTTGCAGTGGATCTGATCCCGCTGACCATCCCTATGCAGCTGGCAAGCCCTTATGATGCCTATATTGCAGAAAAGGGCTACTGCGGAGCTGTCCTTTTGGGCCTTGCCATGGTGGATGACCCCTGGATGAAGGATTTTGAAACCTGCAAGACCCCTACAGTCCTTTATGATAACCATGTCAGCTCCAACCCCAGGGTCACCTATATCGGCACAAACAACCAGGAGGGCATGGACTTTTCCGTCTCCTACCTGAAATCCCTGGGCCACACCAAGATCGGCTACCTCAGCAGTGAGCTGACTGCCTATATTTACCAGCGGCGCTACTACGCCTTCTTCCAGGCAATGATGGAATGTGATCTGCCTGCAGACACCTCTATGTGCGGCAGCGCTCACCATGTCAGCGAGTGCCTGACCCAGCATTTGCCCCGGCTTTTAGCCCAGGGCTGCACCGCCATCATATGCAGCCACGATGTCTTGGCTCACAGCGTTATGGTCCACTGCCGGGAGCTGGGTCTGCGTGTGCCGGAGGACATCAGCATTATCGGCTTTGACGATATCCCCCTGTGCCGGTACACCCTGCCTCCTCTGACCACCATCCGGCAGGACCGGGAAAACTTAGGCAGAAGCGCCTTCCACGCCCTCACAAGCCAGATGAACAATGTGCGGGTCAGCTCTCTGCTCCTGCACGCGGAACTGATCGAGCGCTCCTCCTGCGGCCCCGTCAAAAAATAAAAACGCGGGCACACGAGAGAGGTTAAATACAGTTTGCTCAGCAAAATATATCATAGGGCATACGCCCTATATCATATCGTAGATATATCATTAAATGATATCTGTTTCTTTGAAACAGATGATATACGCTGACGCGTAGCCAAAAAAAGACCACCCTGTTGGGTGGTCTTTTTTTGCACATCACAGATTGAGTAATTTTATGTCAAATCTTCCGTTTTGCTTGAAATAGCCTAAATTGAACATTTCTCCGTTATGTTTTTTATTCCACGCTTCTGCGACAGCCATTAATTCGTCTGCCGTAATGAGCAAAATCTGTGTGTCGTTGTTCAGAGAGTAGTCAACACATTCCTGTACGCTTTGAGGTGTGAACTCCGGTGCAATTACCATAAATACAACAACATCCTTGTCAGACGTCTTTATGTATCTATCAAACTGTTGTATATGGTCCTTCAAGTTGACTGCCGATTCTTTTGACTTATTATCCCACATTATGTACTTATCCTTGAAGGTCAATTTGCCATCAGGATGCTCTGTTCCCGTCAAAGTCAAAGGCTTATTCATCAACATTTTTTCG
>JAZQLG010000136.1:0-12642 GCA_045542575.1 Faecousia sp. | reverse complement strand
TGAAAAGCAGCTGAGCAAGGGTGCCTGCGGCGGTCGGCAATGTCTGTATCCCACACCCTGCAAGAATATGAAAGCGGATCACTCCGACTATGTGGCACTACTGCGCAAACTGCGCAAGATCCCCGGCGTGAAAAAGGTTTTTGTCCGTAGCGGCATCCGTTTTGACTATTTGCTGGCTGATAAAAAAGATACCTTCTTCAAGGAATTGGTACAGTTCCACATTTCCGGACAGTTGAAAGTTGCACCGGAGCATGTGTCCGATGCGGTTCTTGACCGGATGGGAAAGCCCCGCAATAGCGTTTACAACCGGTTTGTGGAAAAGTATCACGCCCTTAACAAGCAATACGGTATGAACCAATTTTTGGTGCCCTACTTAATGTCCAGCCATCCCGGCTCGACCCTGAAGGAAGCCATTGAGCTGGCAGAATACATCCGGGATATGGGCTACAACCCGGAGCAGGTGCAGGACTTCTACCCCACGCCTTCCACCCTTTCTTCTGTGATGTACTACACCGGCATTGATCCGAGGACCATGGAGCGGGTGTATGTTCCCACCGACCCCCACGAAAAGGCCATGCAGCGGGCGCTGATCCAGTACCGCAATCCCAAGAACTACTATCTTGTAAAGGAAGCCCTTATAAAGGCCCACCGGGAAGACCTGATCGGCTCCGGGCCGAAATGTCTGATCCGGGCCATACCGCCCCGACCCACCCACAGGCCGCCACCGCCGGTGATCGGCAAGAAGCCGCCTTTCCACAAAAGCGGCAGAAAGCGGGGCAAGTGATGGGCAGAAAAGCAAAGCGGCATCCTTTTTTGCGCTTGGTGTTTTACCTCTATTGCGGCTTTATGCTCTACTTGCTGTTTTTCCGCAGCTGGCGGTATGTGCCGGAGCTTCCCTACTGGGACCAGGTCCTTGCCAACCGGCAATTGGAGCCCTTTTACACCATTCGCACTTTCATTTCCGTGATCTTGGGCGATCCCAATCACCCGGATTACACCTTATGCCTAACCAATATGGTGGGAAACACCCTGCTTTTTGTGCCTGCAGGTATGCTTCTTCCCAAGCTGCACCGGAAATGGCGGCCTTCCTGGCGATTTATCCTCAAGGCAGCCGGGCTCATTTTCCTTATTGAAGTGGCTCAGCTTTTCACCCTTTTGGGCGTTTTCGATGTGGATGACATTATCCTTAACGTGCTGGGCATGGGTTTCGGCTATTTTCTTTACTTTCTGTTTATACGCAAAGAATGACCTACCAGGGTAGGTCATTCTTTTCTTTTTGTTGCATAAGATGTTCCATACTTACTATGAGGTGGTACTATGGAACATACACGCAATCGCATCACGCTTCGGGGCTGCCTTGCAGAGCTGCCCCAATTTTCCCACGAAAATCACGGCAGGCAGTTTTACCGTTTTTCCCTGGAGGTCTACCGGCTGTCCGGGGCAGTGGATATCCTCCCCATCGTTGCCCCCCGGCACATTATAGACGGCATAGATCCCACCGCAGGCAGTATGGTTTATGTAGAAGGCCAGGTGCGCTCCCACAATGTGCGCTCTGAAAGCGGGCGGCATCTGATGATCTTCGTTTTTGCAAATGTGGTGCAGGTGCAGGACGGCGAGCCTGAAAACTGCGTGTATCTGCAAGGGCCTTTATGTCGGGAGCCCACCTATCGGCGCACTCCCCTGGGCCGGGAAATTTGCGATGTGATGCTCTGCGTCCCCCGGGCCTTCCACCGGGCTGATTATCTGCCCTGTATTCTCTGGGGGAAGATCGCCCAGCAGGTCAGCCGCCTGCACACCGGGGACGAATTGTATGTGGAGGGGCGGCTGCAAAGCCGGGTCTACACCAAGCTGACGGAAGAGGGCGCTGTGGAGCGGACGGCCTATGAGATTTCCGCGCTGACTGCCCAGTCCATGCCGGAGGATGACGGCGAAATTTAGCCGCCACCCCCCAAAGCCAAGCAGAAAACTGCTACTCCATATTATCCGGGAAAGGCCGATTTTGTGAAAAATATCTTTCCTTTTCTCCCCTGCCGTGATAAGATGAAAGAAAAATGGGTTTTCACATATGAAGAAAAAAGTGACAGAAATTATCGCTCTTTTGGAGCAGAAATATCCCGAAGCGCCCTGCGCCTTGCACTACACAAAGGACTATGAGCTGATGATCGCGGTGCGGCTTTCCGCCCAGTGCACCGATGCCCGGGTCAATCTCATTACCCCTGCCCTCTTTGCGGCCTATCCCACATTGGAAGCCATGGCAAATGCGGAAATCTCCAGGGTGGAGGAGCTTATTCACTCCTGCGGCTTCTTCCGGCAGAAGGCCAAGGACATCGTGCTTGCCTGCCAGATGCTACTGACAGAGCACGGCGGCAAGGTGCCAAACAGTATGGACTCCCTTCTGAAGCTGCCCGGCGTGGGCAGAAAGACTGCCAACCTTCTGTTGGGAGATCTGTATGGACAGCCCGGCAGTGTGGTGTGTGACACCCACTGCATCCGCATTTGCGGCCGCTTGGGACTGTCCAAGGGCAAGGAGCCGGAGAAGGTGGAAAAACAGCTCCGGGCCATTCTGCCGCCGGAAAAAAGCAGCGACTTCTGCCACCGGATCGTTCTGTTTGGCCGGGAGGTCTGCATTGCCCGGTCACCTAAGTGCGCAGAGTGTCCTCTGGCCCATTTGTGTAAAGAATTCAGCGGAAAATAACATATACGCCCCCCAATGGACATACACTCCATTGGGGGGATTTGCTTGTCCGATAAAAGACCGATTTTTTATAGCGCGCTCCTTCTGACCGGGGTAAATTTGCTTTTACGGCTGATCTCCACCGGGTTTCAGGTCTATCTTTCCGGGACGATCGGTGCAGAAGGCATTGGACTGCTGCAGCTGGTGCTGTCCGTTGGGATGCTTGCGATGACGGCGGCAATGGGAGGTATCCGCACCGCCACGATGTACTTATGTGCCGATGCCATTGGACAGGGAAAGCCGGGAAGGCTGCGAAAGGTCCTTTTTTCCTGCACCCTGTACAGTATTCTTTTGAGTTTTTCCGTCAGTGCGCTTTTATATCTGTTTGCGCCAAAAATCGCTGCTTCCTGGATCGGGCATAGTGAGGTTCTGCCTGCTCTGCGGCTATACTGCGTGTTTTTGCCCATCAGCTGCCTTTGCGGCGTGATGACCGGCTACTACACCGCCGCAGGCCGGATCGGTGCTATGGCGGCAGTGGAGATCGGAGAACAGTTTTTCTCTATAGGGGTCACCCTTTCCTGTCTGCTTCTTTTTCCCGGCACAGCGGCAGATGCCTGCCGGTTTGTGATCTTAGGCAGCGGCGCAGGTGCGACCTTTACGCTTCTGTGCCTTTTCCTGCTTGCCAGGATCCCGGCAGAAGAAAGTAAGTCGCCGGTGCTTCATAAGCTTTTGGACACTGCCGTGCCCCTTGCTTTGGCAGATGATCTGAAGGCGGGGATCTCCACCACAGAAAATTTGATGGTACCCAAACGGTTGGCCCTTTATCCCGGTGGGGGCAATCCCCTGGCCTCCTTCGGTACTGTTTGCGGAATGGTGTTTCCGGTGCTGATGTTCCCGGCAGCTATCCTCTTTTCCCTGGCAGAGCTGCTGATTCCCGAGCTGGCCCGGTGCGCCGCCGCGGGAAGCAAGCGAAGGATCCCCTACTTAACAAGGCGCAGCCTGTATGTGGCCCTTCTTTACGGCTGTTTTTTCGGTGGGCTGATGTTCCTGCTTGCTGAGCCTTTGTGTCTTGCCCTCTATGACAGCCGGGAAGCAGGCCACTATCTAAAGCTTTATGCCCTTTTGATCCCTATGCTCTACACCGATGCCATCACCGATTCCATGACAAAGGGACTTGGACAGCAAAAGGCCAATGTGCGCTACAACATTTTCACCTCACTATTGGATGTGGTGTTTTTGTTTCTTCTGCTGCCCCGGTACGGAATGGGCGGCTACTTCTTCAGCTTTTTGATCACCCATCTGATCAATTTCCTTTTGAGCCTGCGGCGGCTGGTGAAGATCACCCGGCTGAAGCTAAACTACAAAAAAGCCCTTCTTTCCATTCTCTGCGCTGTGGGCTCTGGGGTGCTTTCTTCCCTTTGTCCGGGAACAGTCCTTCCGGGGCTTTTGTACATTCCCACCTTTTTCTGCCTGCTGACCCTCTTTGGAGTAATAAGAAAAGCAGACTTTTTATGGGTAAAAAACTTAATAAGCAACAAAAAAGAGGGTGTTTAGCCCTCTTTTTATTTTAATATTACTCTAAACCCAATGTGGGTCTTATCCTTTTGATAAGCTGTAATGCTTCCTTTATGTTTTTCCACGATGGCTTTTGCCAGAGAAAGGCCAACGCCATAGCCGCCGGTGAAGGTACGGGCCTTATCTGCCCGGTAAAACCGGTCAAAAAGCCGGTCAAGCTTCAATTCTCCCACTGCGGCATAGGTGTTTTCCACCGCCAGCACTGTCTGTCTGCCCTTTTGCAGGCTGATGAAGATCTCGCCCTTTTCGTCACAGTATTTGATGGCGTTATCCATCAAAATGCCAAGCAGCTGCTGCAGAAGGCTTCCATCTCCCATACAGGTCACTGTCGGGTCGATCTGCTCCTGCAGGGATAGCTGCTTGCCCTGGGCCAGGACCTCAAATTCTGCCACCGCATCGGAAACGAGCTTGCCGAAGGCTACCTCTTCCGGGGAAATCTTATGGCTGTCCTCATCCATTCGGGAAAGGGCCACCAGGCGATTTACCAGGTCGGTCATTCGGTGGCCTTCTGTGCGGATATCTGAAAGCCATTCATTTTTCCCCAGTTCTTCCTCCGCAATATCCAGGTTCGCCAGGATCAGGGTCAAGGGTGTTTTCAGTTCGTGGTTTGCATCGGTGATAAACTGCTTTTGCTTTTCATAGCTTTCCGCAATCGGCTTCATCACCCGCCCGGAAAGAAGGGCAATGAGCAGCAGCACAGCCAGTGCCGCCACCACCAGCACAACGCCGGAGATCAGAAGGGACTGGGTAAAGGCGGCCCGGTTCATTGTGCCGTCCACAAAGACCACCGCTTTTCCTTCATTGCCCGAAAACACCTTATAGCGGTAGTTGGAGATCCAGCCACGCCCATCTGCGTCCTTTAACGCCCTTTGGGCATAGGTGCGGGCGGTTTGCTCTGTGACAGCGTGGATAAACTCCGTGTTGGCTCTTGTCACTTCCCCATTTTCGTTAAACCACACAGTAAAGTGCCGGGTGGAAAAGCGGGTCTCAGGGGTCATAAAGTCCATCCCCGGCTGTCTGCCCGGTTTTCCCTCCGGGGGTACAAGCGTCTCGGGGAAGCGACCGTTTCCCCTGGAAACCGCATCTGTCAGTGTATCCATCGTTCTGTTCATAGAGCTGTAGCTAAGTCCGGCGATCAAGCCAAAGACCAGGGCGATCACCGCAAAGACAGACACGGCGCAGATCAGAATAAATTTCTTTCGCAGCTTGCCGATCATAGCGCTTCCTCCAAAACATAGCCTGCGTTACGCACAAAGCGGATCCGCACCGGTGCCTGGAGGGCTTCCAATTTTTTGCGGATATTGGAAATATGCACCCAGATCACACTGGTGTCCACATCCGTATCCCAGCCCCAAATTTGGGTGATCAGCTGCTCCGCCGTCAGAATGCAGTTACTATGGCGCATCAGCATTTCCATAACGCCAAACTCTCTGCCGCTGAGGCTTTGATATCGGCCATCGCACACAAGCTCAAAGGTGGAGCGGTTCAGCTGCAGATCTCCAAAGGCCAAAACATCCGGGGTGAAGGTATCCTTTCTTCTGAGCATCGCCCGGACCCGGGCAAGAAGCTCCTGGGTGGCGAAGGGCTTTGGAAGATAGTCATCCGCTCCCGCATCCAGGCCCTCTACCCGCTGATAGGTTTCCGTTCTTGCGGTCAGAAACAGGGCCGGAGTGGTAACGCCCCCCTGGCGGAGCTTCTTAAGCAGGGTCACGCCGTCCATACCGGGCATCATAATGTCCAGAATAAGGCCGTCATACACGCCGGTAGAGGCATAGTCAAACGCATCGGTGCCGCTACATACGCCGTCCACACTATAGCGCTGGGTCTCAAAAATGTGCACCAGGGTCTTCAGCAATTTGGGGTCGTCTTCCGCGATCAAAAGGCGCATACAGAGCACCTCCTTTTTCTTTATTATAGCAGGTCGGTCAAGCCGCCGCACCGTCTGACACCGTGACCTGGGCATTGCTGTCGCCCAGCACGATCACCAGTGCCCGCATAGCCCCAGGCATTTGCACGCTTTGGGTCTGCCCATTTATTTTCGCAGTCAGGATATTTCCGCTATTCAGGGATAGCTGGGTGTAGGTTCCGATCTGAGAAAAATTCTGACAATGGGTGGCTTCCCCGGACATACCGCCCTGGGGCATCACGGCAATCACCGTGCCGCCGGTGTAGGCATAGCCCTGCTCACTATCGATGGCAGAGTTGCCGCCGGAGTTGGAGATCACCACTGTATTGCCACCGGAAAATACGATGCCACTATAGGATGCTCTGCTGTTGGAGTCGATGCCGTCACCGCTGCAATAGATATACACCTGGCCGCCGCTGATCGTAATAGCAGTACCGGAGGTGGCTGTGCCGTTGATGCCGTCATCGGAAGAATTGACGGATACATTGCCGCCGGAGATCTGCACACAGCTTCCTTCCACCCCTTCATAGGCATTGGTCACCGCCACAGTTCCCTCTTCTATTGACACCGTGCCCTCTGCGTGAAGACCGTCATCGTTGGTATAAAGGGTAATCGTGCCGCCCTTGATATTGAGGTCTCCCAGGGGCGTTTCTCCGTTTTCCAGTGCATCACCGGTACCTGCGTGGATGGCATCGTCATAGGATTTGATATTGATCGTGCCTGCCGTGATCGTAATCTGGTTAGCAGCCTTTATGCCTTTGGTGGAATAGGTCCCCTTGTCGGTATTGCCGCCGCCCATTCCACCGAAGCCGCCCCCACCGTGACCGCCGGGGCCACCCATTCCTCCAAAGCCGCCCTCCTGGATCTGGGTGGTGTAGTTGGTCCAGGTATAGGTCAGGCTGCTTCCTCTGCTGGAAAGGGCAAAGGTGTCGTAGCCTGTGTTGGGTGTCAGGTAGTCCGATGCCACCAGGTAGTCATCCTCCTGCCCCGGCTCCATATCCGCACTGTAAATGAAGAACTGCATTTTGCTGTACTGGGCCATTTTCGGGAAGGCATAGTAATAATAGCTGCTCCGTCCCCCGGACACCTGAGAATGATACTGTGCATTTACCCAGCAGTAGTCGTCGTCAGAATTGTAGTACTTTACAGAATACCGGAACGCATCATAGGTGAAGCGGATATAGTACTGATCTTCGTCCACCACCGTTACTTCGGAGGAATAATTGGAATATTTGTCCGTGAAGATCTCAAGCTTCGTTTCCGGGTTTTCGATCACCACATCGTAGGCTGCGTCTATGCCGTCGCAGGCGGCATAAATGGTATGACTGCCGCCATTGATGGTGACCGTTCCCCGCTGGTTCCCTTTGGAGGAAATGTCACTGTTGGAGGTCTTGATGCCGTCGCCTGCGGAGGCGATCAAAGTGGTGGTGCAATCCGTCAGCTCTGCGCTGTCGTTGCCTTTAAGGGCGTTATCCGTACAGGCCACCAGCAGAGTCAGATTCTTCACCTGCAGGTCATCCTTCGTGTGGATGCCCTTATTGTTTTCGGACACCACGGTCAGCCGGCCTTTTCCGGCGATCTCCAGATCCACTTCGCTGTGGATCGCGCCGGAATACACCGTTTCATCCTCTTCCTCCACCGCCGGGCGCATATCGTAAATATAGTTTTTCGTGTCCTTTTTGGCCTTTACGGAAACTTCTTCCCCGCTTTTTATCAAAATCGGATTTGCTTCTTCCGAAACGAGAGAAAAATCCTTCAGCTCCAGGTCGAACTTATAGTCATCTCCCACATCGATCACAATATTTCCCCGGAATGTGCCGGTGAGAGAATAGGCCGTTTCCTCATTAATGTCGGTAAAGGTCAGAGTCGTGCCTTCCAGGACCCAGGCATTTTTTGTGCCGGATACCCACTCTACGGAAAAATCTGTGGACACCCCTTCAAAATACCCCTGATAGGCACCGAGCTGCTCTAAGCTCTCCCCGAATGCAGTATTGTTATCCCCCAGGTCAGCCGGAGGCACTTGCGTACCCTGTGTGGGCCGGGCCGCAGAAGTATCTTCCGGGCCGGTAAATTCTACATTTGCCGGTTTTTGGCAGCCGCAAAGTCCCAGCACCAAAAGAATGGTGAGCAATCTCCTTTTCATTTTCGTCTCCTTACAATTGCGCTATGGAGGTCTCCTGCCGGGAGACCATAACTTCCAAATTGCCGTTGCGTTGGCGTATCACATCCAGCATTTCCTTTTCCCGGGCCGGGTCCTTCAGTGTGATCTCATAGGTCAGCCGGAACATACTGCCCATATTGGTGGACTTCACCTGAACAAGCTCCCACTTTTGGGTATACAGGGCAAAAAGATCGTCAAAGACACCTGTATAGTCCAGATCTTCGGGGATGGTGATCTTCAGGCTCTTACGCTTTTCTTCCCCGCTTTGGACCTTCTCCGCCACAAGGCTAAAAAGCAAAAACGCAATGCACATAACGAGGGTAAAGAGTGCTGCATAGCCAAGGTAGCCCATACCGCAGATCAGGCCCGCACCCATCGCCAAAAAGATGGTTGCGATCTCCTTGGCAGAGCCGGGAGCGGAACGGAAGCGGACCAAACTAAATGCACCTGCCACCGCCACGCCTGCGCCCACATTGCCGTTGACCATCATGATCACCACGCACACCACTGCAGGTAAAAGGCCCAAGGTCAAAAGAAAGCTTTTTGTAAAGGTATTTTTCCACATATAGACTGCCGCCAGTACAATACCCAGAAGCAGGCTGACCCCAAGGCAGTACAAGAAATTTTCTACAGAAATGACCGTTGCCCCCTGGGTGTCAAAGAGTCCTCTAAAAATGTTTTCCATGAACGCTTATCTCCTTTTGTTTCCTCATTTCCCCATAGGCTGCGCCGTATTTGGAAAAGGAAGTTTTGTAGATCTTCTCCCGGGACAGGAGCTGTACCATCCAAAGAGGAATGCCGCCGGCGCACTTAACTTCCATCAACACCCGGTCTTCCTGTAAAAGCGGTGTGCCGTATGCCGGGCAGCGCAGATCTATGTCCTTTTGGCGGTAGAGAATGTTTTCATCAAATGTGACCCGGAAGTTGCCGCCGCCTTTTTGGTAGTAGGCTTCCCGCTCATAGGAAAGAAAGACGGTTGGCTTTAATTTGCCGTAGAAGGACATAAAGTAGTCGATTTCCCGGCTGATCTGGGTAGTCTCAGGCAGCGCCTTGCCTTCACAGACCCAGTCGGTCGCCTTCATTAGGGGAAGGGCGATCCGCCGCTTATAGACGATGCCGTCATACTTCTTTTTCAGCTCCACAAACACCGCATCTTCATCCGATGCCTGACGGTAGCTTCGAATACGGAGCTTCTCCTTATAGACAGGCCGTTCGATGGATCTGCGGATCAATCGGTAATTTTCCGTGTCCATATAGATATTGCGGATAGTCGTCCTGCCGTACTTATCCAGGGCCATATGGGGTTCGAGTGCCTTTAAGACCGCCGCCTTTTGGGACTGAGTCAGCATATATTTCAGTTCGTATCGCTTGAAAACAGTCTGCATTCCTCTGTCCCCTTTCCTTGATCTGCAAACACAATAGCAAAGATTCCTAAAGGCAGGCTAAAGGAAATGTGGACGAAAAGAAGTTATGTGATCATTATGTAAAAAAGCTCCCCTTGTCAGGGGAGCCTTTTCCGTTTTATATGGTCTTCAGGATTTCCAGCAGGTACTGCCAGGTACGCTCGGTAGATGCAATGTCCAGCTTTTCACGGCTGGTGTGGATATCGTGCATCTGAGGGCCAAAGGAAACCGCATCCAGGTCTTCGATCTTTTCGCCCAGCAGGCCACATTCCAAGCCGGCGTGGATGGCAACCACCTGGGGCTTATCGCCAAACATCTTTTCATAGACCTGCACCATAGTGTCCCGCAGCGCAGAATCCTTCCGGTACTCCCATGCCGGGTACATACCTCTGTGGACAAACTCCGCTCCGTAGGTTTTGGCTACAGCTTCCAGCTTTTCTGCCAGCTCCTTCTTTTCTAAATTGGAACTGCTCCGCAGGGCAAAGGTCATTTTAAGGCTTTCGTCCAGCTTCAGAATACCCAGATTCAGGCTGGTCTGCACCAAGCCGGGAATATCCTCCGACCAGGACTGGACACCGTTGGGCACTTCCTGCAGAAGGGCGATCACCTTATCCGTATCCTCGCAGGAAATTGCGTTTCCGCCCAGGGCATCCACGCTGTCACCACGGACGATGGCCTCCGGCTCATCGAAATTGGCCCGGATCTCTGCCTGCAGCGCTGCCGCCACATCGTTGATCTGCTCCAAATTCATTCCCATTGCAACCATGGTCGCTTCACAGGACCTGGGAATGGCGTTGTCCTTGGCACCGCCCTGCAGCTTTGTCAGGCATAGGGGCATCAATTTCCGCACCCGGGACAGCAGCTCACCCATCACCTTATTGGCATTTGCCAGGCTCTTATGAATTTCCACGCCGGAGTGACCGCCCCGGAGGTTTTCCACTGTCAGCTTGATGCAAGGGCCGTAAACTGCCCGACGGGCAAAAGGCAGAGAAAGGGTGGTCTTCAGGCCGCCGGCGCAGGAAACGGTCAGGATACCCTCGTCCTCAGAATCGATATTGAGAAGCTTCTTGCCCTTCAACATAGAAAGGTCAATGCCCACAGCGCCATCCATACCTGTTTCCTCGTCCACTGTGATCACGATCTCCAGTGCGGGGTGAGGAATGGTCTTATCCTGCAAAATTGCCATAGCATAGGCAACGGCGATGCCGTCGTCACCGCCCAGGGTAGTACCCTTTGCGTAGACAAAGGTGCCATCGTGGGTCACATCCAGCCCCTCTTTTTCCATATCGATGGGGCAATCGGCATCCTTTTCGCAAACCATATCCATATGGCCCTGAATGATCACCGGGGCGCGGTCTTCATAGCCGGGGGTGGCAGGAGCAAAAATGATCACATTGTTCAGGCTGTCCTGGATGCACGCATAGCCCAGGTCCCGGGCAAATTTTACCAAATAGTCACTAATAGCTTTTGTATTCCCGGAGCCGTGGGGAATGGCGCAGAGGCTTTCGAAGCAGGAAAATACACCTGCAGGCTCCAAATTTTCCAAAGGATGTTTCATCGTAATTCTCCTTATTGTCAGTAAAAAACAACCGCAGAGAACTCTCTGCGGTTTATTTTTTCATTACAGCAGGCCCAGAGCCAGAGTCAGCAGGATCCAAACCAGTGCGACCCACTTGGTAGCCTTAGCCAGGACCTTATCCAGGCTTGCGCCCTTGCCCTTGCTCATATAAGAATCGGAATTGCCGGAGATGGCACCGGACAGGCCGGCTTCCTTACCGGACTGCAGCAGAACTACCACGATCAGCGCAACGCTGGCGATAACCTCCAGAATGGTCAAAACTGTTACGAGCATATTTGTAACCTCCCTCCGCAAATGCTTTTTTCACCGCAATGCGGATAATCTATAATTTAGCCAAAGTATTGTAACACAGTAAAATAGAAAAAGCAAGGGCTTTTCTTCCCTTTTCCGGGAAAAAACCAATAATTTCATTATTTCATCAATAAGCCGTCTTGCACTTGCTGATCGGCAGAGGTCGTCAGAGCCGGCAAGACAAGCAACTCGCACTCGTCGGCGTATATAGATACGGCAGAGGGCGAGTTGCGCAGTAAGTCAAAATGCCTTGCGCAGCAAGATTAATACCCCACATCCGTCATCCCTCTCGGGCTGACACCTTCTCCCCAGGGAGAAGGCTTGGGGACGCAACCATTTATTTTTCTCGCATTTTGGCGATTGGCGGCTTTGGCGCCCTCTGAATTTTACTTGGTAACCCAGTTGCCGGTGGCCAGGCAGGTCAGATAGGCGTTGATAAAGGGATCCAGCGCACCGTCCATCACGCCGTTTACATTGGAGGTTTCACAGCCGGTACGGGTGTCCTTCACCAGGGTATAGGGCATAAACACATAGTTGCGGATCTGGCTGCCCCATTCGATCTTCTTCTGCACGCCCTTAATATCAGAGATCTTATCCAAATGCTCCCGCTCTTTGATCTCCACCAGCTTGCTGCGGAGCATACGCAGGCAGTTTTCCTTGTTCTGGAACTGGCTGCGCTCGGTCTGGCAGGCAACCACGATGCCGGTGGCCTTGTGGATCAGTCGAACTGCGGAGCTGGTCTTACTGATGTGCTGGCCGCCTGCACCGGAGGAACGGAACACCTGCATCTCGTAGTCCTCCGCCTTGATCTCCACATCCTGGCTGTCGACTTCGATATCGGGGATCACTTCCACAGCCGCAAAGGAGGGCTGCCGGCGGGCATTGGCATCAAAGGGAGATACACGGACCAAACGGTGGACACCGTTTTCGCCCTTCAAGAAGCCGTAGGCATTTTCACCCTCGATGAGGATGTCAGCGCTCTTAAGGCCCGCTTCGTCCCCATCCTGGTACTCCATGATCTTATAGGTATAGCCGTGGGCTTCGGCCCAGCGG
>JAZQLG010000135.1:0-42665 GCA_045542575.1 Faecousia sp. | reverse complement strand
ATCCTGCGCGAGTATGGTTATCCTTACGTGATGGGCACGACTTGGACAACAGATGCATTTTATCGTGAAACCAGCGATAAGGTGACCCGCAGAAAAGAAATGGGAGCCATCTGTGTAGAAATGGAATGCGCTGCTATGCAGGCAATGTGCAATTTTAGGGGCGTTGAATATTTTCAGTTCCTCTACGCCGCCGACAACCTTGATAACACAAATTGGGATCCAAGAAGTCTTAGCGGGCTTACCAAATTAGATGAAAAAGAAAAGATCGCATTACTGGCCTTTGAATTGGCCTGCAAAATTGAGGAGAGAGAAAATGAACAAACAAATTGACATCACGGGCACTACAATAGCCTCAGAACGCCTCATCCTGCGCTCGTGGAAAGAAACAGATCTGCAAGATTTTTATGAATATGCCAGTGTAGACGGTGTTGGGCAGCGAGCAGGCTGGTTACCCCACAAGGATATAGAGGAATCCAAGCGCATCCTTTCACATTTCATTGATGGAAAGAAAACATTTGCTATCGAATACTCCGGCAAGGTCATCGGTTCCTTGGGCATTGAAACTTATAGGGAAGATCTATATCCTGAATTCGATCATTTACTGGGGCGTGAAATCGGCTATGTCCTTTCTAAAGATTACTGGGGGCAAGGGATTATGCCCGAAGCAGTCCAAGCCGTCATCAAGTGGTTATTCAAGGAGGAAAAGCTTGATTTTGTAATGGTGGGACATTTCGACTTCAACAACCAATCCCGGCGGGTCATTGAAAAGTGTGGCTTCCATTATCTCAAAACCAGACCCTATGAAACAAGATACGGAACAACTGAAAACTGCTTAGAATACATACTCTATAGCAAGTAAAGATAACCCCGGCTTTCGGTTGAAAGCCGGGGTTATTTTATACTCTTTTAACGATTTCTTTTTGTGCCTTCACGATACAGTCTGCCGGATAAACGCCCCGCAATGGAGTAAGCGGATAAACAGACGTGTTCTTGCCAACAACCGTGCCCGGATTAAGGACACAGCCGCAACCGACATCTGCATGATCGCCCAAAATTGCTCCAATCTTTCGCAATCCGGTTTCGTACTCCTGGTCGCCATGGATCACAACATTTTTGCCGTCGGCCTTCAAATTGGAGCAAATGGCTCCGCCCCCAAGGTGTGATCGATTCCCAAGCACGGAATCTCCCACATAGTTATAATGGGGAACTTGCACTTTATCCAACAACACAACATTTTTCAGCTCTGTGGAATTCCCGATAACGCAGTTATAGCCGCAGATCACATTTCCACGAAGATATGCTCCCGGTCGGATCTCGGTGCCGGCACCAATAATGGCAGGCGGAAGAATGGTGGCTGTGCTTGCAATTTGCACCTTCTCCCCTACCCAAACACCGGGGGCAATTTCTTCAAAGCCACCCAGACCATTCGCAATCAGCTCATTCATATAAGAACCGATTTTAGGAAGGATCTCCCAAGGGTAAGTACAGCCATTAAAAAGATCTTTCAAATAGGACGGTACGGAGTCAAACAGCTCAGATATTTTTACCTGCTTATTCAACGCAGTAGCCTCCTTCGATAACAGCCTTCGCGATGCGCTTTACATATTCTACGCACTTTTCCGCGGTTTCACTTTCCACCATAATGCGGATCACCGGCTCTGTACCGCTGGGACGAAGAAGGACACGGCCTTTGCCATTGATTTCCTTCTCCACTTCCTCGCAGGCCTTCAGGACACCTTCGTCCTTCATAACCACATTTTTATCTACTACCCGTACATTTTCCATATACTGGGGATAAGTCTTCAAATTTTCAACCAGCTTGGAAAGGGACAGCTTTTGGTCGCAAACCTGCTCTGTCAGCATAATGGCGGTAAGAAGACCGTCACCGGTGGTTGCATACTTTTTCAGAATAATATGACCGGACTGTTCGCCGCCAAGGCAGTAGTCGTTATTCTGCATGCACTCATAAACAAAGCGGTCACCTACCTTGGTCTGCACATTATTAATGCCCAATTCTTTCAGGCTTGCAACCAGGCCGCTATTGGACATAACCGTCGTAACAACGGTATTGCCGTTGAGGATACCACGCTCCATCAGGCGCTGGCTGAGGATATAGATCATACCGTCGCCGTCTACCACATTGCCGTTTTCATCCACAGCAATACAGCGGTCCGCATCTCCGTCAAAAGCAAAGCCCATATCCAGGTGCTGTTCCTTTACCAATTGGCAAAGCTTTTCAATATGGGTAGAGCCGCAAGCCATATTAATATTCAAGCCATCCGGCTCGGCGCCGATCACATAGGTTTTTGCGCCAAGTGCACCGAAAAGTGCCTTAGCAAGCATCCAGGATGCGCCATTGGCACAATCCAAACCGATGCGCAGGTTTTTATAGGAGTGATTTGCAACGGAGATCAAATACCCAAGGTAACGGTTTCTTCCTGCCGCATAATCCACAATGCAGCCGATGCGTTCCTTTTGGGGAACAGGCAGATCCTCGGTATTCAACCCCAAAGCCTTCATATCTCCATCAATATATGCTTCGATCAATGCTGTGGTAGTGTCGTCCAGCTTTTCACCGTAGCGGTTGATGACCTTAATACCGTTGTCATAGAAGGGATTATGGGAAGCGGTAATCATAATACCGCAGTCAAAATCATCCTGGCGCGTCACATAAGAAACACTGGGTGTGGTAGTAACGTGAAGCATATAGGCATCCGCACCGGATGCGGTAATGCCGGCAACCAAGGAGTATTCCAACATATAGCTGGATCTTCTTGTGTCCTTGCCCACCACAATGCGGGGACGGTAACCGGCATTGGTGCAGCCGCTAAGTGCAGAAGAATAGTACCAGCCAAGGAAACGCCCCACCTTATATGCGTGCGTTGAAGTAAGATCAACATTCGCTTCACCACGGAACCCATCTGTGCCAAAGTATTTATTACCGGTATTCTTTTTTGATGTAACGGACAACTTGTCATGTAAAAGTGTATCAGTAGAAATACCAAACAATTCGCACAGCTGCAGCACTTTATCGATCTGTGGAAGTGCCTGATTCATTTCCCATTTGGACACAGACTGGCGTGAAACAGAAACTCTTTCTGCCAATTCTTCCTGGGAAATGCCTGCCATTGTTCGAAGCTGCAAAATCTTTTCACCGATCGTCATAGGGAGTCTCCTTCCGATATTGCGTATTCTACAGAAAGTATATATTACTCCGGTTTACAAGTCAATCAACTTAACCTTGAATATTCTGCAACCTACGGTTGCGGTAAAAGCCAACGTCCTCTGTAATCCCAATTATTATATGCGTCTTCGCAAGAATTATTGCCATTATTGGTTTGCAAAAAGAGGGCCGCAATTGCGACCCTCTTTTCAAATTAGTTCTTAGTAAAGTACTTCACTGCAGCTTCAAACATACGGATATCGTATTCACCGGGCACATTCTTATAAAGGCCGTCGCCAATACGCTCGCTGTGTCCCATTTTGCCGAATACGCGCCCATCGGGGGAAGTAATACCTTCAATGGCACACAGAGAGCCGTTGGGGTTAAAGTCGATATTTGCGGTTGCCATACCATCCAGATCAACATACTGAGTGGCAATTTGACCGTTTGCAGCCAACTTAGCAATGAGTTCAGGGGATGCCAGGAATTTGCCTTCACCGTGGGAAATAGGAACATTCACTATATCGCCAACATTCATAAGGCTCAGCCAGGGGCTCTTTGTGGAGGCGATCCGAGTATGCACAATACGGCTCTGGTGACGTGAAATGTTATTAAACGTCAGGGTGGGACAATTCTCATCAGTGTCAATAATCTTGCCGTACGGAACAAGTCCAAGCTTGATAAGCGCCTGGAAGCCGTTACAGATACCACACATCAGGCCGTCACGGTTATCAAGCAAGTCCGTAACAGCTTCTTTAACCGCAGGGTTGCGGAAGAATGCGGTGATAAACTTTGCAGAGCCGTCGGGCTCATCGCCGCCGGAGAAGCCGCCGGGAATAAAGATCATTTGGGCAGTCTTTACCTTTGCAGAGAACTCTTCCACACTTCGTGCAACATCCTCAGCCGTCAGATTTCTTACAACATAGATCTCCGCTTCTGCTCCGGCCTTTTCGACCGCGCGGGCAGAATCATACTCGCAGTTGGTGCCGGGGAACACAGGAATCAACACCTTAGGCTTGGCAACCTTAACTGCAGGCGCAACTTCACATTTGCCTTCAAAGGAGAAGGTGGGCATCTGTCCGGCTTCTTCTCTTGCGTGAACAGGATAAACGCTCTCAAGGGTATCCGCATTGAGCTTATACAATTCATCAATAGATGCGGAATCATTGCCCAAGATAATAGTGGGTTCGGCAGTAGTTTCGCCAAGCTTCATTACACCGGGGAACACAAAGTCCTCTGTCAACTCGGCAACCAGGAAGCCATATAAGCCAGCAGTGTGCCAGTTATTATCCATATCAGCGGATGAAGCAAAGCCGATATGATTGCCAAAGGACATCTTCATTACAGCTTCACCGATACCGCGCTCAACAGCCCAGGCGGAGTTTACTTTACCTGCCTTATGTAGTTCGTGGAATACTTCCCAGGTAGCCTTCAGGCTGTCTGCCGTATCATCCGCTGCGCCAAACAGATAGACAGGATTTCCGGCCGCCTTAAACTCAGGAGTAAGTACATCTTGCTTTTTGATGGGCGCAATTGCAAAGGAAATCAATGTGGGAGGAACATCCAGATCCAGGAATGTTCCGGACATAGAGTCCTTGCCGCCAATAGCGGCAGCGCCCAATTCCAGCTGTGCATCCAGCGCACCCAGCAGTGCAGCAAAAGGTTTGCCCCAGCGCTCAGGCTCGTTCTTCAGCTTCTCAAAAAACTCCTGAAGTGTCAGATAAGCCTGCTTATAATCACATCCTGCAGCAACCAGCTTTGCAACAGAGTTATATATAGAAGCCTTGGCTCCGGTATAAGGATCTACGGACAAATGGTCGGGATCGCAGCCCCAGCTGAACACACTGGCCTGGTCTGTTTCCTGACCGGGCAATACCGGCAGTACTGCTGCCATAGACTGGGCGGGTGTCAGCTGCCGCTTGCCGCCAAAGGGCAAGGTAACAGATCCTGCACCAATAGTAGAGTCAAACCGCTCCACAAGACCTCTTTGAGAGGCAGTTTTCAGGTCAGAAGCCATTTCCCGGAGATCGCCATACAAAGCATTGCTCAGTACAGACAGATCCTTGGCGGCAATATGGGCATCGGTATGCTTCACAGCGCCATTTGTATCCAGGAAGGCACGGCTCAAATTGGCAATGATCTGTCCCTTCCAGGACATAACCATTCGTTCTTCTTCCGTAACGACGGCTACCCGGTAAGCTTCCAGATTTTCCTTTTGTGCAGCGGCAATAAAGGCATCAGCATCCTTTGCTTCCACGACAACAGCCATACGCTCCTGGGATTCAGAGATAGCGATCTCCGTTCCATCCAGGCCATCATACTTCTTGCGAACAGCATCCAGATCGATCCTCAAGCCGGGAGCAAGCTCACCAATGGCAACGGAAACGCCGCCTGCTCCAAAGTCATTGCAGCGCTTGATCAGGCGGGTAACCTGCGGATCGCGGAACAGACGCTGGATCTTCCGCTCTTCAGGCGCGTTGCCCTTCTGGACTTCAGATGCCATCGTAGTTAAAGACTTCATATTGTGGCTCTTGGAGGAGCCGGTAGCACCACCAATGCCGTCACGGCCTGTGCGACCGCCCAGAAGAACGACCACATCTCCTGCTGCAGGACGCTCCCGACGCACATTGTAGGCAGGAGCTGCAGCCACAACTGCACCGCATTCCAGCCGTTTGGCAACAAAGCCATCGTGATACATCTCCGCAACATGGCCGGTTGCAAGGCCAATTTGGTTACCATAGGAGGAGTAGCCCGCTGCTGCTGTCTGACAGATCTTTCTTTGAGGCAACTTGCCCGGTAATGTCTCGGCAACCGTCTTTCTCGGATCACCGGCGCCGGTAACGCGCATAGCCTGGTGGACATAGGCACGACCGGACAGGGGGTCACGAATACAGCCGCCAATACAGGTAGCTGCACCGCCAAAGGGTTCGATTTCGGTGGGATGGTTATGGGTTTCGTTTTTAAACATCAGAAGCCAATCCTGGTCCTCCCCATTAACCGTTGCCGTGACATGGATAGAGCAGGCGTTGATCTCCTCAGATTCGTCCAACTCAGGGAGCAGGCCGCGCTTTTTGAGTGTTTTGGTGCCAATGGTGGCAATATCCATAAGGGTTTGAGGCCGCTTGGCAGCCTTTTCCTCACCATAAACCTCCACACGAGCGGCAAGGTAGCGCTCATATGCGGCCTGTACGGCGGGATCATCAATACGGACATTATCGATATGTGTGGAGAAAGTTGTGTGACGGCAATGATCAGACCAGTAGGTATCAACCACGCGGATCTCAGTGATCGTAGGATCACGGTGCTCCTCATCACGGAAGTAAGTCTGCAGGAACTTGAGGTCATCAAGGTCCATCGCCAGCCCCTTCTCATCAAGGAGCGCAGAAAGGTCTGCATCATTCATTGCAGTGAAACCGGTAACAGTAGCAACCTTATCGGGAGCTGCATACTTAACTGCAAGTGTTTCAGGCAGAGAAAGCTCTGCCTCCCGGCTTTCAACTGCGTTGATCACATGCTTTTTAAATGCCGCAATATCTGCTTCGCTCAGGTTGCCGTACAAGCCATAAACCTTAGCAGTACGGATAAGGGGGCGCTCTCCCTGGGAAATGATCTGAATACACTGGGCAGCTGAGTCGGCCCGCTGATCAAACTGACCGGGCAGTGCCTCCACTGCAAATACATAAGCACCGGGAAGCTCCAAAGATGCACAAGTATTATCCAGCTGTGGTTCAGCAAATACCGTCTTTACTGCATAATCAAACAGTTCTTTTGTAATGTTCTCTGCATCATAACGGTTAAAAAGCCGGATATTCTCAATGCCCGCAATACCAAGCAGATTCTTGGCTTCATTCAAAAGACCTTTTGCTTCGTTATCAAGGCCCTGTTTCTTTTCGACAAAAATGCGATAAACCATGGGGTATCTTCCTCCTGATCCATTATTTCTTTGCTTGGAGTGCCCGCTTGCCGATATCACTGCGACTGTAGGCGTTGCTGAATTTTACACCGGCAGACAAGCGATATGCAGCTTGAATAGCCTGCTCCAAAGTGCTTCTTACAGCAGTTGTTCCCGTAACTCGACCGCCAGAGGTAACAAGCTTGCCATTGTCCAGCTTGGCACCTGCAACAAAAGTATGAGCAGCAGCGCGATCAGAAATCGTAAGCCGGTAGCCCTTTTTATAGCTTTCCGGATACCCTGCAGAAGCCTTGATCACGCAGCAGGCGTGCTTTTTGGAAAAGCGAACAGGTGTCTTTGACAATGTGCCATTGGTACAGGCCTGCATAACTGTCAGAAGGTCGCTTTTCAGCAAGGGAAGTACGACCTGGGTTTCAGGGTCACCGAAGCGGCAGTTATATTCAATGACTTTCGGTCCGTTCGGTGTCAGCATCAGGCCGAAATACAGGCAGCCCTTGAATGTGCGGCCTTCCTTCTTCATCGCCCGAATAGTGGGAAGGAAAATCTCCTTCATGCACTGCTTTGCAATTTCCTCTGTGTAATAAGGGTTGGGAGCTACAGTGCCCATACCACCGGTATTAAGGCCTGTGTCGTTATCCCCTGCCCGCTTATGGTCCATACTGGACACCATAGGACGGACAACCCTACCGTCGGTAAAAGCAAGTACAGAAACTTCAGGTCCGGTAAGAAATTCCTCAATAACCACTGTGCTGCCACTCTTGCCAAACTTGGCATTTGCCATCATATCTGTAACAGCAGCAATTGCCTCTTCCCGGGTCTGGGCGATAATGACACCCTTACCAAGAGCCAGGCCGTCTGCCTTCACAACTGTAGGGACAGGGGCAGTTTGCAAATATGCAATGGCTGCATCCAGGTCCGTGAAAATCTCATATGCGGCAGTAGGAATCTTATACTTCTTCATCAGATTCTTCGCAAAAGCCTTGCTGCCTTCAATAATAGCAGCATTGGCTCTCGGGCCAAAGCAAGGAACGCCAATTTCCTCCAGTGCATCCACACAGCCCATAACAAGGGGATCATCCGGCGCAACAACAGCATAGTCAATAGCATTATCCTTTGCAAATTTCACAATGCCATCAATATCCGTAGCGCTGATAGAAACGCAGGTGGCGTCTGCAGCAATACCACCGTTTCCCGGAAGTGCATAGATCGTTTCCACCTCAGGGTTTTTCTTCAAAGAGCGGATAATGGCGTGCTCTCGGCCACCGCCGCCAACAACAAGCAACTTCATACTTACCTCCAAATTCTCAGGGGTTCTAAAACGCACCAACAGGGGGCAGCCTCAGCTGTCCCCTATTGTTAATACCTTAGTGATGGAATAATCTCATACCGGTGAAGGCCATAACAATGCCCTTCTTGTCGCACTCTTCAATAACAAGGTCATCGCGGATAGAGCCGCCGGGCTCTGCGATGTACTTAACACCAGAAGCATAAGCCCGCTTAATATTATCACTGAAGGGGAAGAAAGCATCGGAACCGAGAGCCACATTCTGCCGGGTGGACAGCCATGCCTTCTTTTCTTCCTCTGTCAGTCGTTCAGGCTGTTCAGTAAAGTAATTCTGCCAGATGCCGTCTGCACAAACATCTTCTTCATTACCGTTAATATAACCGTCAATGGTGTTATCGCGGTTTGCACGGCCCAGATCCTCACGGAATTTCAGTGCCAAGGTCTTGGGATGCTGACGCAGGAACCAGGTATCCGCCTTGGAGCCTGCAAGCCGGGTGCAGTGGATACGGCTCTGCTGACCGGCACCAACACCGATTGCCTGGCCGTCTACTGCATAGCAAACAGAATTGGATTGGGTATATTTCAGCGTAATCAAAGCTACGATCAAGTCGATTTTTGCAGACTCGGGCAGTTCCTTGTTTGCAGTAACAATGTTTTCAAGCAGGTGCTCACCGATTTTGAAGTTATTGCGGCCCTGCTCAAAGGTAATGCCGAAAACCTGCTTGCGTTCCTGAGCATCAGGAACATAATCGGGATCGATTTTCACCACATTATAGCTGCCCTTACGCTTGTTCTTCAGAATTGCCAAAGCCTCCTCTGTGTAGCCGGGCGCAATAACACCGTCGGAAACTTCGGGAGCAATCAAAGAAGCGGTCATCTCATCACAAACATCACTCAGTGCAACCCAGTCACCGAAGGAACACATACGGTCAGTGCCGCGAGCGCGAACATATGCACAGGCAAGAGGATTCTCATCCAGTCCTGCAATATCTTCCACGAAGCAAGCCTTCTTCAGTTCAAGGGGCAGCGGCTTTCCAACAGCAGCAGAAGTAGGAGAAACATGCTTAAAAGAAGTCGCGCAGGCCATTCCGGTGGCCCCCTTCAGCTCCTTAACCAGCTGCCAGGAATTCAGCGCATCCATAAAGTTAATGTAGCCGGGCCGACCGTTCAAAATCGTAAAGGGCAGTTCGGCACCGTCGTGCATATACACGGACGCAGGCTTCTGATTGGGATTACAACCGTATTTTAATTCAAATTCCTTCATCATCCTTATCTCCTTTTATTGGTGTTTGTTGATGATCCGCTGTTCATACTTTCCGGTGGACAAATCAGTATACCGGACGAAAAGAGAAATCTTATTATCGGGGTTAAGACTTGTCCAGAGCATATTGGTAAAACTGTCGATATTACCATCAATGGCAACGCGCTCAGGCTCCCCCTGGAAGGTGGGAATTACAGGATTGCCATCACATACATATGTATGAATAAAGTGACCCAGGCCTGCAATCGCGGGGTACTCATAGAAGAACCGAGCGCAAGCGGAACCTTCAGCGTCGGCAGATTTCAAAATAGACATCTTATAGCTACCATCGCCCGCCAACAGGCCGGAAATTCTGGGTGTCCAATTAGGACCGTCGTCCTCAAACACTCTGGTACGCAGAGCTGCCTCCCAGCTCTCGCCACGGGCCAGGTACTCCCAAATAGTATCGGTCTGATCGCCGTTTGTAACAATAAGGCCGCAGCCTGCCTCTCGGACAGGATGATAAATGATCAAATGAGGATCCTTCATCAAGCTGGGGTCGTGGGCCTCCGTACGGATTCCATCGGGTTCCAGTGCAAAAATACGATTACGGCTGTTCACACTACGGCCCATAATAAAATAGGCAGCAACAGACTGCTTGCCGTCAGGGGTAATACCAAGTACAATCCCGCGACCGGGGTAGGTATTGCCCTCCAGCCGTTCAGACAATGTTTTTGTTTCGTAGACGTTCATATCCAAACCTCTCATTTTCTGTATTTCTTACTAACTATTTCTACAGCGCGGGGCAGAATCTTCCATTCCGCTTGCTCCATAACACGCCTCTGTAAAACTTCGGGCGTATCCCCATTTCGTATTGCTACGCTCTTTTGTAGAATAATTTTGCCGCCATCAGGAATTTCATTTACAAAATGCACCGTAGCGCCAGTGACCTTTACGCCATAGCGGAGAGCTTCCTCATGGACCCTCAGTCCGTAAAATCCTTCCCCACAGAAAGAAGGAATCAAGGAAGGATGTACATTCAGAATCCGCTCTGGGTAGCGGCTGGTAAAACTTTCACTTAAAATGCACATAAAGCCCGCCAGCACAATAATATCAATCTGCTTAGCTTCCAGGATATCCACAATTTTCTGCTCAAAATTCGCCTGAGAACCAGCCTCTTTCTTTGTAATAACGATGCTTTCAACCTTTGCTCGATTTGCTCTTTGCAGTGCATAAGCGTTAGGGTTATTGGAAATTACGAGGCAGATTTTACCGCTTTTTATAACACCGCTTTCCTGCGCATCCAAAAGCGCTTGCAGATTTGTGCCGCCGCCGGATACCAGTACGGCAATTCTGGCCTTATCCATAGAACACCTCAGTTAAACAATGGCGATTTTCTCATCGGAAGCAACGATCTTGCCGATCACATACGCATCCTCTCCGTAGGCTTTCAGCACCTCAATGGCCGTATCCACCTCATCAGCAGGAACAACGATGCTCATACCAACACCCATATTGTAGGTATTGAACATATCCCGCTCAGGAATATTGCCGGTCTTGGCAATCAGATCAAAAATAGGCAAAACACGAACAGCGCTACGATCGATCACAGCACCAAGTCCGTCGGGGATAGAACGGGGAATATTCTCATAGAAGCCACCACCGGTGATGTGGGAGATACCCTTCACATTCACCTTCTCCAGCAATGCAAGCACAGGCTTTACATAAATGCGGGTAGGCACAAGCAGCGCTTCTGCTATGGTCTTACCGCCCAGTTCATCCCGGGGAACATACAAATCAGGATTGTTGTTATCAATATCGAACACCTTTCGGCAGAGGCTGAAGCCGTTGGAGTGAATACCGGTGGAGGGCAGTGCAATTACAACATCCCCAGCGGACATCTTTGTGTTATCAAGAATTTTCTTTTTGTCCACAATGCCAACAGCAAAGCCTGCCAGGTCATATTCATCCACAGGCATCATGCCGGGATGCTCTGCAGTCTCACCACCGATCAAAGCAGCACCAGACTGAACGCAGCCTTCCGCAACGCCGCCAACGATCTCAGCGATCTTCTCAGGAATGTTCTTGCCACAGGCAATGTAATCCAGGAAGAACAGGGGTTTAGCGCCAACACAAATAATGTCATTGACGCACATCGCAACAGCATCAACGCCAATGGTATCATGCTTATCCATCAGAATAGCAAGCTTCACTTTAGTACCACAGCCGTCAGTACCGGAAACCAAAACAGGCTCCTCCATACCGGCAAGGTTCAGACCGAAGCAACCTCCAAAGCCGCCAACATCGTCCAAGCAGCCCTTATTTTTGGTGCGCTTAATATGCTTCTTCATCAGCTCAACAGCTCTGTAGCCGGCAGTGATATCAACACCTGCTGCAGCATAGCTTGCAGAATAACTCTTCTCGCTCATAAATAAACTCCTTTATTTTTCCTTACCGGTCCAGCAGTAGGTACAAAGCTTGCATTGGTCCAATCCGATTGCCTTAACAACACCCTCCAGGGTTTGGAAGCCAAGGGAAGCAAAATGCATCTTTTCGCAAATAGCCTTACGCATTGCCTTGCCTCGCTCAGTATTGCCATCCGCATATTCTTCGATATGCTTCAGGCCCTCCTCCCCTTCCAGCTCCACAATAGTGCGGCGGGAAATGAGCTCCATATCGCCGGTAGAGCGGGAGAAATTCAAATACTTGCAGCCGTACATTATAGGCGGACAAGCAGAACGCATATGCACGGATTTAGCACCGTTTTCGTATAGGAAATCAACCGTTTCCTGAAGCTGGGTGCCACGCACAATGGAATCATCCACAAACAGCAAATTCTTATCGACGATCAGCTCATGGACAGGGATCTGCTTCATTTTTGCAACTTTTTTCCGATCGGCTTGCTTGGCGGATGTAAAGCTTCTGGACCATGTGGGTGTGTATTTAATGAAAGCCCGGGCAAAAGGACGACCGCTACGATTGGCGTATCCAATAGCATGGGGTGTTCCAGAGTCCGGTACGCCACCAACATAGTCGATATCCATACTTCTGCCCTGCTCCATATCACGGTCTGCGATGGCAGCACCGTTACGGTAACGCATCGCTTCCACATTGATGCCCTCATAAGTAGACGTGGGATAGCCGTAGTAACTCCAAAGGAATGCGCATACGCACAATTCATCACCTGGAGGCGAAAGCTGCGTGACACAATCAGCAGAAACCTCAACGATCTCCCCAGGTCCGAGCTCACGAATATGCTCAAAGCCAAGCTTAGTATAGGCAAATGCTTCGAATGAAACACAGTAACCGTTTTCATCCTTGCCAATCTGCACAGGAATACGGCCTACACGGTCACGGGCGGCAATCAGTTTTCCATCGTCTTTCAGAATTAAAATATTTGCTGTTCCCTGAATGACGCTCTGGGCAAACCGGATACCTTCGACGAAGTCACCCTTCTGGTCGATCAGCGCAGCAACCAATTCTGTAGAATTTACCTTACCGCCGGTCATAGCGTCGAAGTGGCCTCTGCTGGTGGTAAAGTACTGCCGAATTAGATCGTCAGCGTTGTTGACGATGCCTACCGTGCAGATTGCATATGTACCAAGAGCAGAGCGAATCAACATAGGCTGAGGATCAGAATCACTGATACAGCCAATTGCAGAAGTGCCCTTCATTTCGTCAAAAATATGCTCAAACCGTGTACGGAAAGGGGCATTTTCTATATTATGAATGGTTCTTTGCAAACCAATTTCCTTGTCATAGGCAGCCATACCGCCACGACGAGTTCCCAAGTGGGAATGATAGTCCGTGCCAAAAAAAACATCTACCATACAGTCCCGCTTGGATGCGATTCCAAAAAATCCGCCCATTATAAACTCCTTTAACTTATGGGAAATATCTTATGCGAAAAACAGCTTGGAAAGAGTCATGGGATCAATATACTGACCGTCCTTATAAACACGCATATTACCGGAGGCAACTTCATCGATAAGCATTACATTGCCATCAGCATCATAGCCAAACTCAAACTTGATATCATAGAGCTTCAGTCCCTTTGCATCCAGGTCATCAGCAATAATTCTGGTGATCTTCTGGGTCATAACCTTCATATCTTCGTACTGCTTGTCAGTCATAACACCCAATGCGATCAGACCTTCCTTGGTGACAAGAGGATCGCCCTTTTCATCGTTCTTGAAGGTCATTTCCACATATTCAGGCAGGTCAGCGCCTTCTTCGATGTAATCGGAGTAACGGCGGAAGAAGCTACCTACAGCCTTATAGCGGCAGATAACTTCCAAGCCCTTGCCAAACACTTTGCCAGGCAAAACTTCCATGGTTGTATTCTCAAGATCCGCACTGACATAGTGGGTCAGAATACCTGCAGCATTGATCTTTTCAAAGAAATAGATAGACATACGCAGGTTTACATCACCCACGCCGTCAATGGTCAGGCCAACAGAATTTTCACCGGGATCAAAAACGCCGTCCTTACCGGTGCAATCATCCTTAAACTTCAGCAGGTAGTTGCCGTTTTCCAGTGCGAAAACATCCTTGGTTTTGCCGGTGTAAACAAGTTTCTTTTCCATAATTGTTAACTCCTTTTATATTCAAAAATTAAATTACTTATAAATTTGCCGCAATATTTTTGTCTTTTCCCAAAACCGCTTCTGCATCCTTCTGACGTTTTTCATCCAGCTTCTTTGCCAGATCGGCATCATAGATGGCAAGCATTTGAGCGCAAAGAAGCGCTGCATTGGCGCCACCATTAAGGGCAACGGTCGCAACAGGGATCCCCGTGGGCATTTGCACAGTCGACAAGAGAGCATCCAGGCCATCAACAGCACCGCCCTTGCAGGGAATACCCACAACAGGTAATGTGGTATTTGCCGCAATTGCGCCAGCCAGGTGGGCAGCCATACCGGCAGCGGCAATAATGGCACCGAAGCCATTATTACGGGCGTTTACAGCAAAATCCCGAGCCTCCACAGGCGTTCTATGGGCAGAATAAATATGTACCTCATAGGGAATTTCCAGGGACTTAAGCACATCAATTGCTTTTTGCACAATAGGCAGATCACTGTCACTGCCCATTACAATTCCTACTTTTTTCATAGTACCTCCTAAAAGCTGCCAAAAAGGGCGCACTCAGCCTAAATAGCTAAATGCGCCCAGACGGTCGGCAATTGGCAAAGCCATCTAACTTTCTGTTCCCCTGTGGTGCTCCACATTTCCGTCAGTCGCAGAAAGCAACAAAATAACAGTATAATTCTATCACCGCAAAAGTCACCTGTCAAGAAAGGAAAGGCGGCAAATGGGACTTTCGGACTAATTACCACGAATGGTATCGAATAGGGTAATTTTTTTGTGTAACTTACAGAGTTTTCTTCGCTTCGCAATAAATGCAGCGATAAATTCCCTTGTCCGCATCAACACACTTGAAGATGTGGTCAAGCTCCTGTTCAGTCCCGCTGATGCAGCGGCTGTTGTCGCAGAACAAGCGGTTTACAAGCACTTCACCCTCTAATTCTACCTGCTTTTCTGTCTTTGCCTCCTCCAACAATTTCAGAATCAAAGCCATACGCATATACTTGCCATTTAAGGCCTGGCGGAAATAGGCAGCTCTGGGGTCAGCGTCCACCTTAACGCTGATCTCATTTACTCTGGGCAGCGGATGGAGAATCCGCATAGTATCCTTTGCGGAAAGAAGCTTCTCAGGGGTCAGTATGTAACTATCCTTCAACCGTTCATAAGCAGCAGGATCCTCGAAACGTTCTCTTTGGATGCGGGTCATATACAGCACATCCAGTGCGGGCATTGCGTCTTCCAGAGATGTGGTTTCCACATAGTCCATATTGTTCTTTTCAAGGACTTCCTGCTTGACATACTCAGGCAGCTGCAGCTCCTTGGGAGAAATGAGCACAACCTTCACATTCTGATAACGGCTCAAAGCAGCCAGCAAAGAGTGTACGGTTCTGCCGTATTTCAGGTCACCGCAGCAGCCGACAGTCAGGCCGTCAAAGTGGCCGTTTTCACGGTAGATCGTCAAAAGATCAGCAAGGGTCTGTGTGGGGTGGCAGTGGCCGCCATCACCAGCATTGATAACAGGAATGGACGCATTCTTTGCTGCCACATAGGGAGCACCCTCCTTGGGGTGACGAATGGCCATAATATCCGCATAACAGGAAAGAATCCTGGCGGTGTCTGCCATACTTTCGCCTTTAGATGCTGAAGAGCTGCTGGCTTCAGAGAAACCGATCACATTGCCCCCAAGCTCCATCATCGCAGCTTCAAAGCTCAGTCTGGTTCGGGTGGAAGGCTCAAAAAACAAGGTCGCCAGCTTCTTACCGCGGCAGGCATTTTCATACTTTGCAGGATTTTCAATGATATCGCAGGCAGTATGAAGCAGCTCATCCAGCTCATGGATGGAAAAATCTGTAATATCAATCAGGCTTCTCATGCTTTTGCTCCGTTCACTGCAAGATAATTACGAATTCTTGCCACATTTTCAGCGTTGGCAGAATCTTCCTCCAGATACTCAATAATATCGTAAACATCAACAACACTGTAGACAGGGAAGCCGAATTCCTGCTCTACTTCAGTCATTGCAGAAAGGTCCGTCTTGCCTTTCTCCTTGCGGTCGACCATCACGAAGGTTGCGGCAACCTTCACATTTTCAAGATTGCTTAGAATGGCCATGCTCTCACGGATGGCAGTGCCCGCTGTGATAACATCTTCCACAATAACAACTTCTTCACCCGCCTGAGGAACGTAGCCGACAAACACACCGCCTTCACCGTGGTCCTTAGCTTCCTTGCGGTTAAAGAAGAAAGGAACATCCAGGCCGTTTTTGCTAAGGGCAACAGCCGCAGAAACAGCAATAGAAATACCCTTGTAGGCAGGGCCATAGAGAACCGTGGGCTTGTGACCTACTTTCTCAAAGTAGGCTTTCGCATAAAACTCGCCAAGCTTAGCAATTTCATCGCCGGTTTTAATCATACCGGCATTGATGAAATAGGGAATCTTTCTGCCGCTCTTAGCGGTAAAATCGCCAAATTTCAGAACGCCTGCACTTTGCAGGAACTGAATAAACTCTCTTTTGTAAGCTTCCATTTCATTCCCTCCATTAATCGCAGAATTCAGCAACACACCGCTTATATGCTGCCACAGGGTCTTCAGCAGCAGTAATAGGTCTGCCAACAACAATGTAGTCAGAGCCGATTTCCTTTGCCTGTGCAGGGGTCATAACCCGCTTCTGGTCACCCACATCGCCGTCTGCAAAACGGACACCGGGGGTAACGGTCAAGAACTGCTTACCACAGGTATCGTGGACCTTGCCCGCTTCAAGAGGAGAGCAAACAATGCCGTCAAGTCCGGCTTCCTCAGCGCACTTGGCATAGTGCATTACGACCTTGTCAATGGGCTCATGGATGAGCAGATCCTCTTCCATACTTGCCTGATCAGTAGAGGTCAGCTGTGTAACCGCGATCAGTAAGGGGCGGGTACCGTCAGGCCGCGTCAGGCCCTCCAGTGCCGCCTTCATCATATTTTTTGTACCTGCTGCATGCAGGTTGGTAATATCCACATCCAGGTTAGACAGCACAGCCATTGCCTTTTTAACCGTATTAGGGATATCGTGCAGCTTCAGATCCAGGAAGATCTTGTGGCCTCTTGCTTTGATCTCCCGCACAATGGCAGGGCCTTCCGCATAGTAAAGCTCCATACCGATCTTAACAAAGGGCTTTACATCCGTAAACTTATCCAAAAACGCGAATGTTTGCTGAGCGCTTGCAAAATCACAAGCAATAATTACATCCTTACCCATTATCTCGCACCTCCGATAATGTCTTTTAAGTTTTTAATTCCGTATTTATCCATAACAACGGGAAGCTCCTCAATGATATCCCTGCAAATATAGGGGTTAATCAGATTCGCTGCGCCAACTTCAACTGCTGTTGCGCCGGCAAGCATCATTTCGATCACATCTTCTGCGCTGCTGACGCCGCCCATTCCCACGACTGGAATATTCACGGCATTGGCAACCTGGTAGACCATTCTGACAGCCACAGGGAAAATAGCGCTGCCGGAGAAACCGCCCATCTTATTTGCAATGATCGGCTTTTTAGTCCGCAGGTCGATCCGCATACCAAGCATAGTATTGATCAGGCTGATACCGTCTGCACCTGCATCTTCACAAGCCTTCGCAATAGAGACAATATCTGTAACATTGGGAGAAAGCTTTACAATGACAGGCTTTGTTGTAACCTTCTTGACAGCTCTTGTCACTTCCGCTGCAGCATTTGGGTCTGTACCGAAGCTCATGCCACCGCCGTGAACATTGGGGCAGCTCACATTCACTTCCAACCAGCCAACCTGGGGCTGAGCATCCAGTTTTTCGCAGGTATACGCATACTCCTCAACAGAGAACCCACTGACGTTTGCCATAACCGGCTTATAAAAGCATTCCTTCAACAAAGGAAGCTCGTGCGAAATGACCTTTTCTACCCCTGGATTTTGCAGCCCTACGGCGTTGATCATACCGGCTGTACATTCTGCAATTCTGGGGGTAGGATTACCAAACCTGGGGTCCTTTGTCGTTCCTTTGAAGGAAAATGTACCCAGGCAGTTGATATCATAGAGTTCTGCATACTCATAGCCGTAGCCAAAAGTGCCACTGGCCGGAATTACCGGATTGTCAAGGGCAATTCCGCAAAGGTCAACACTTAGTCTTCCCATAGGATTTCCTCCTTCTTCATAACCGGGCCTTCCTTGCAGATACGCTTATAGCCGGTAATCGTTTTACAGGAGCAACCCATACAGGCGCCGAAGCCGCAGCCCATCCGTTTTTCAAAGCTCATTTGTCCGGAGGTTTTAGTTGCTCTATATACCGCCTTAAGCATGGGTTCGGGACCACAGGTATAAAAATATGTATAGTCCACATTGGATAATGCATCCGTTACAAATCCTTTTACGCCATAAGAACCATCAACCGTTGTAACCGTTACATCCGCGCCCAGTGCAAGGAATTCCTTTTCAAAGAACACTTCATTTTTGGTGTTAAAGCCCAAAATTACGGAAACCTTCTTGCCTTGCGCAAGCAAATTTTTAGCAAGCAAATACATAGGAGGAACGCCTACACCGCCGCCAAGAAGCACAGGACGGTCACCGGAAACAGAAAGCTCATATCCGTTACCCAGTCCAGTCAGCACATCCAGTGTTTCCTTCTGCATTTGCGCCAATTGTACTGTGCCCTTCCCTACCACCTTGTAAATGATGGTCAGGCGATCCCCGACTACATCACAAACGGAAATGGGACGGCGAAGGAACAGCCCGTCCAGTTTGATGTTCACAAATTGACCGGGGGCAGTAATTGCACTCACATCCCCCCGCAGGGTCATCTTATAAACGTTGTCTGTTAAGGCAATATTCTCAATAACTTCAAAATTACCCTGTTTCATCAAATTCCTACTTTCTGTTATGCATCAATGGTGGAAATCGTCAGCGTGGTTTCCTCCAAAACATCCAGCAGTACCCGCACGGTATCAAGCGCTGTAAAGAGCGTTACATTGTTTTCCGCCGCGGTTTTACGAATGTAGAATCCATCGCTGTCCGGACCTTCTGCACCCGGAGCCTTGGTGTTGATCACATAGGCGATATGTCCCTGGCGAAGAGCCTCTGGGATCTCTTCACTGCCACTGCTGATCTTCTGCAGAATGTGGGTACGAATACCATTTCTCTTCAAGAACATAGCCGTGCCATAGGTAGCCTGAATGTTAAAGCCCAGATTATAGAATCTGCGAATCAAAGGCAGTGCTTCTTCCTTATCCTTGTCGGAAATAGTAGCAAAGACAGTGCCGTAATTTTGCAGGTGCATACCGGAAGCCTGGAGAGCCTTATAAAGTGCACGGTTCAGCTTATCGTCATAGCCAATAGCCTCACCGGTGGACTTCATTTCGGGGGAAAGGTAAGTGTCCATACCGCGAATCTTATTGAAAGAGAATACAGGAACCTTTACATACCAGCGTTTTCTCTCTTCGGGATAGATGTCAAAGATGCCCTGTTCCTTCAGACTCTTGCCCAGGATAACTTCTGTGGCAATGTCAGCCAGGGAGTAGCCGGTCGCCTTGCTCAGGAACGGAACTGTACGGGAGGATCGGGGGTTGACTTCGATGATGTATACATTGTCGTTCTCATCCACAATGAACTGAATGTTATAAAGGCCTACAATACCGATCCCCAGTCCAAGTTTCTTTGCGTACTGCAAAATCGTGCCCTTCACCTTGTTGGAAATACTGAAGGTAGGATAGACGCTGATAGAGTCGCCACTGTGAACACCGGTCCGTTCAACCAGCTCCATAATGCCGGGAACGAACACATTGATTCCATCGCAGATGGCATCCACTTCCACTTCCTTGCCCTGTATGTACTTATCAACCAGCACAGGCTTGTCCTCATCGATCTCAACAGCAGTCTTCAGATAATGACGCAGCTGCTCTTCATTGGCAACGATCTGCATAGCCCGACCGCCCAAAACAAAGCTGGGACGGACAAGAACAGGATATCCAATTTCCGCGGCCGCAGTGATGCCGTCCTCGATCTTGGTTACAGCTCTGCCCTTCGGCTGGGGAATGTTCAATTCCTGCAGGATCTTCTCAAAGCTGTCACGGTTCTCTGCCCGCTCAATAGCAGCGCAATCCGTGCCGATGATCTTAACACCGCGGTCCATCAGTGGCTGTGCAAGATTGATGGCAGTCTGTCCGCCTAAGGAAGCAATAACGCCCTCAGGTTTTTCAAACTCAATGATGTTCATCACATCCTCAGGGGTCAGAGGCTCAAAATAGAGCTTATCGGCAGTCGTATAATCCGTGGAAACAGTTTCAGGATTATTATTGACGATTATTGCCTCATATCCGGAGTTCTTAATCGTGGTAACAGCATGGACTGTAGAATAGTCAAATTCTACGCCCTGGCCGATCCGGATAGGGCCTGCGCCCAAAACAACGATTTTCTTCTTATTTGTCAGCCGGGAATCATTATTGCCGGTGTAAGAAGAGTAGAAATAAGGGATATATGCACCTGTATGGCAGGTGTCCACCATCCGGTAGATGGGGAACATTTTGTTTTCCTTTCGAATGTTATAAACATCGAGCTCGGTGCAACCCCACAGCTTTCCGATGAATTTATCGCAGAAGCCCATCTTCTTTGCTTCCAGAAGCACGCCCAGATCTCCGTTATTTTCCTTCAGCTTCTTTTCCATCTTTACGATGTTTACGATTGCTTCCAGGAAATAGGCGGTAATCTTAGTCACCTCAAAGACAGAAGACACACTCTCCCCTCTGCGGAACAGTTCGGTGATGGCAAAGATATTGTCATCCTTGAACTCTGCGATGTAGTCATACAGCTCCTTGACGGACAGATCATCAAACTTAGCTTTATGGAAATGGTAGGCACCAACCTCCAGGGAGCGAACAGACTTCAGAAGGCACTCTTCCAAATTAGAGCCGATACCCATGATCTCACCGGTCGCCTTCATCTGCGTACCTAAGGTATTGGCTGCAGAGGCAAACTTATCAAAGGGGAATCTGGGCAGCTTTGCAATTACATAATCCAGTGCAGGCTCAAAACCAGCATTGGTATTGGCGATCTTTATTTCATCCAACGTCATACCCACGGCGATTTTTGCGGTGACCCGTGCGATGGGATAGCCACTTGCTTTAGAGGCCAGTGCAGAAGACCGGGATACGCGGGGATTGACCTCAATCAGGTAGTATTCACTGGAATCGGGGTTCAGCGCATACTGCACATTACAGCCGCCGGCGATCTTCAGCTCCCGGATGATCTTGATGGCGCTGTCATTAAGCATCTTGCGGTCGGCATCAGACAAAGTCATAATAGGCGCTACAACGATGGAGTCGCCGGTGTGAACGCCAACCGGGTCAATATTTTCCATACCACAAATGGTAATGGCATTGTCCGCAGAGTCCCGCATAACCTCAAATTCAATTTCCTTGTAGCCCTTGACGCTTTTTTCAATGAGCACCTGATGCACAGGAGAAAGCTTAAATGCGTTCAAACCGATTTCAATCAGTTCTTTTTCATTGTTTGCAAAGCCACCGCCGGTGCCACCAAGCGTAAAGGCAGGACGAAGGACAACAGGATAGCCGATTCTTTCTGCAGCCTCCTTTGCCTCATCAATGGAATAGGTGATCTCGGAAGGAATGGTGGGCTCTCCAATGGACTGGCAAAGCTCCTTAAACAGCTCCCGGTCCTCCGCACGCTCAATGGATGCACTGCTGGTGCCCAAAAGCTCTACATTACACTCACGCAGAACGCCCTTCTTTTCCAGCTGCATCACAAGGTTCAGGCCGGTTTGACCGCCGATGCCGGGCACAATGGCATCCGGCCGTTCATAACGGAGAATCTTTGCCATATACTCAAGGGTCAACGGCTCCATATAGACCTTATCCGCGATGGTAGTATCGGTCATAATTGTAGCAGGGTTGGAGTTACAAAGAACTACCTCATAGCCCTCCTCCTTCAGCGCCAGGCAGGCCTGGGTGCCTGCATAGTCAAATTCTGCAGCCTGACCGATTACGATCGGGCCGGAACCGATAATCAATACTTTTTTAATATCCGTACGCTTTGCCATTGATAATTCCTCCGTTATTTCTTATATACAACTTTTCCATTACATACTGTCATTACACATTGGCCTTGAAGCTGCCAGCCGGAAAAGGGTGTCGCCTTTCCTTTTGACAGAAACTCAGCCGGGTCTACTGTAAAGGCCTTCTCCAAGTCCCACACGGCAAAGTCACTGCCAAGAGGGATCGAGAAACGCTTTCGGGCATTGATTGCCAGCAGTTCTATGAGTCGCTCAAGGGTGATAATTCCGGGTTTAACGAGCTTGGTGTAAAGCACCGGGAAGGCAGTTTCCAGGCCGACCACGCCAAAGGCGCTTCCTGCAAGACCCCTGGATTTTTCTTCTGCACTGTGGGGCGCATGATCTGTGGCAATCATATCAATGGTACCATCCACAATGCCTTCGATCAGTGCAAGTCGATCTTCTGCAGAGCGCAAGGGAGGGTTCATCTTGAATCTGCCGTCCTCCTGCAGGTCACTATCATCCATCACAAGATAATGCGGGCCGGTTTCACAGGTTACATCCAGCCCCTTTGCTTTTGCCTTTCGGATAATATCAACACTTTCCTTTGTGGAAATATGGCAGACATGGTAGCTGCAGCCTGTTTTCTCCACAAGCTCCAGATCCCGGGCTATCTGTAAGTACTCACTTGCACTGCAAATGCCCTTATGCCCATGGGCTTTTGCATAGGCACCATCATGGATATATCCACCGTGGAGCAGTTCATTTACTTCACAGTGGGCCACGATCATTTTTCCGAGGCTTTTTGCTTTACGCATCGCCTCTTCCATTATACCGTCTGACTGAACGCCCCGACCGTCGTCAGAGAAGGCAATTACATGCTTTGCCATACCTGCAAGGTCCGCAAGGGTCTCCCCTTTTTCGTCAACAGTAATCGAACCGTAGGGGTATACATGGATGCAAGCCTGCTGCTTGATCAGCGCAAGCTGTTGCTGCAAATGCTCTGTGCTGTCCGGAACAGGGTTGAGGTTTGGCATTGTACAAACCGCTGTGTATCCTCCCCGTGCCGCCGCCATTGAGCCGGATGAAATGGTCTCTTTATAAGAAAAACCCGGCTCACGGAAATGCACATGCACATCACAAAAGCCGGGAAAAACGAAATATTGGTTTTGAGAAAAAGAGGACAGTTCCTCCGCAGACAACATCCCCTGAGAAATAATACCGTCTAAGTCGCAACACACAGTGTTCAGTTTGCTCATAGCGCCAGTCATAGTCCGACCTCCCCAGGTTATATTTTATCTGTTTGAGTATATCACAGGATAAAAAACTTGTCAAATAAAACCGGAGAGAAAATATAAAATTTCCTGTCAATATTTCAGCACATAGGACGGTCATTTTTTATCTAAAATGCCATAATCCAAATCTTCAAAGGGATAGGCACGAATCCAGGTGTCCCCTTTTCTTAAAATGCTGCTTCTGTGGTGGGAAAGAAGCTTAACAATTGGATATACATCGATCCAGATTTCCGCATTACACTCTTTCTGATTTTCTTCAAAGACAAGCTGCATGCCAAAATGCAGATGGACCGTTTGAATGTTATTTACATTTTCTTTATCAGAGTACCCTGTTCTGCCCATAAAGCCGATCAAATCTCCCGCGTTAACAATATCGCCAACCTCCAATCCAGGAGCAAACGGACGGTCCTTCTGTAAGTGGGCATAATAATAGTACCGCTTATTATCAAAGGAGCGTATTCCTATTCTCCAACCACCATAACGGTTCCAGCCCAATGCCTCCACAGTGCCGCCTTCTACTGCAACAACAGGCGTTCCAAGCTGCCCCATCAAATCATTTCCCAAGTGCTTGCGACGAAATCCGAAAGACCGCTGGTTGCCAAAATCATCACAATGGGAATACCCATAGCCGGCTGCTATTGGCGAAAAGGCTTTTAAGCCATAGGTTGGCTTTTGGACTCCATCGACCTCAATCTGATAGCTGCCAAGCAAGCCACCCAAAACCGCTTTGTATGATTCATAATAATACGGATAGTGCTTATATAAGCTCCCCAGCAGCTGCTCCGGACTCTTATCCCCTTTCAAATCATTGGCCGCCGCCCTTACGGACTGCAAACCGCATCTGCCGCCGGTTCTACATCCGGCAACGGCAAATATCTCGATCCAGCTAATATGCTTTTCTGTTTCCTTGGTGGCTATGTCCACCTCCATTGCGTATTTTAACGACTCATAAGGAATCTGAAAATCCACCCACCGAATTGTGGAAGCCTGCACTGGAACCAAGATTATAAATAGTAAAAGCATGCAAAGAATTAGCCGCTTGATCATACCCATCACCTCACAGATAGGGTGCGACCAAGCGGCATATTCATTCCTTGTAATTATTGCAAGTCGTTCTTGATTCCCTTTGCGATGCGGTAAATATCATCCATCGTTTGAATGGCAGATATTTGCGCTTTATAATAATTGCTGTGGGAAACGCCTCGTAAATACCACGCAAAATGCTTTCTTGCCTCCAAACAGGCAATATGCTCGCCCTTATCCCGAAACGCCAGTTCAAACTGCCGCAGGGCCACATCTACACGATCAGCCAGACAAGGTCTTTCCGGAATGGGGCTATCTGAAAGCGCAGCCCTCGCCTGAGCAAAGATCCATGGATCGCCGAAGCTTGCTCTGCCGATCATTACACCGTCCGCACCGGTGCGATTGCGGCATTTCACTGCGGATAAACCGTCTACAATATCCCCATTTGCAAGCACAGGAATTTTAACAGACTGTTTTACTTTTCCGATCGTATCCCAGTCCGCAACACCGGAATACAGCATACTTCTTGTCCGTCCGTGGACAGTCAGCATTGAGGCACCGTTATCCTCCATCCGGCGGGCAAAGTCCAACACATTTATGCTTCCTTTATCCCATCCAAGGCGGCATTTTACTGTTACCGGTACATCTACCGCCTTCACAACAGCTGAGAGGATCGCCCCAGCCAGCTCCGGTGTGCGCATTAACCCGGCACCGTCACCGCTGTTGGCGATTTTAGGCATAGGACACCCCATATTGATATCCAAGAAATCACAGCCTGAAATCTCAAGAGCCAACCGGGCACCCTCAGCCATAATCTGTGGGTCATTTCCGAAGATCTGGGCGCCGCATACGCTGCCATCGTTCTTCTTTAGAAGCGCAGCACTTTTTTTATCCTTATATACCAGCGCCCGGGAAGAAACCATTTCCGTAACGGTTATCCCAGCACCCAGTTCCGCACAGACCGTACGAAAGGCCCAGTCTGTAACACCGGCCATCGGTCCCAGTGCCAGAGGATTATCAATTTTTAATGCTCCAATCCGCAAAGCGCCACCTCCTTTTGGAGGATTATAGCACAGTGCCTGTAAAATGGCAAGTCACAGCAAATCTACGATCAGCCAAAGTAGGCAACTAAAGGAAAAGCCACCCAGTGCATACAGTATGCCCAAATATTTTTGCTTAATTTTACTGATACAGTTCAGATCTGCAAGTGCTGTCTTCGCTTGCCGTAGAAGATCCTTTTCACTGATTTCTTCTTTCAGGCAGTCTTCTCTTAATATGAAGATTGCGCTTTCAAAAAAGTCACGGTTCTTTCCTTCCACCACGATTACCTGTTTTGAAATTCCTCTTATCATCGTATCACCTCACGGTGGATTATTGCCTTTCATGCGTTTTTCATTCAAAGTCCCAACACACAGCCTTTATTACCTTGATTTTTACAAGTTTTACATTTATAATGGAAGAAAATTACAGAAAGGTGGATTACATATGAGTGAAGAACAAATCAACCGTCCTGAAAAGCCCCGCCGCAGAAGACGGACAAAGGCCGAAATTATTAAAGAGAATTATTTGCCTACCATTATTATCGGTATAACGATTATTCTTTGTGCTGTTTTCATCATCACTGCGATCGTTCGTGCCGACAAGGCCAGAAAGGACCACGAAGCAGAGGTTGCAGCCTCTATCGCCGCCCAGGAGGAGTTGAAGAAGCAGCACGATGCCTTGTCCGTTTCGCTATTAGCAGAGGCAGAGATCTACGCCAAAGACTATGATTACCAAAAAGCGATTGATACCATCGATTCCTTTTCCGGCGACATTACCGCCTACCCGACTCTCTTGGACAAGCGGGCCGAATATGAGAACCTTAAGAGCAAGCTTGTTCTTTGGAACGATCCCGGTCAGGTAGTGAATCTGTCATTCCAGATTTTAATTGCAGACTCTACTCGGGCATATAAGGACAGAAAATATGCAAGCGCTTATAACCGAAATTTTGTCACCACTGATGAATTTCCCCGGATTCTGGACCAGCTCTATGCCAACAACTATATGCTTGTCAGCCTGGATGACATTTACGAAGCCAAAACCGACAGCAGCGGAAACACAACCTACACGCCAAAAGATCTCTATCTGCCCGCCGGGAAAAAGCCTTTGATGATCACCCAAACCCAAGTAAACTATTATTTCTATATGACCGATGGTAACGGTGATAAGATTCCTGATGCCAATGGCGCTGGGTTTGCATCAAAGCTGATAATAGATGAAAATGGCAAATTTACAAACACCTATGTTGACGCCTCCGGCAAGGAGCTGGTTGGCGCTTACGATATGGTGCCCCTGCTTGAAAACTTTGTTGAATTGCATCCCGACTTCAGCTACCGGGGAGCAAAAGCTGTTCTTGCGGTTACCGGCAGTGACGGTATTTTCGGCTACCGCACCTACAGCGGTGCTGCCAGCACCTTCGGTCAGGCCGCTTACGAGGCAGATGTGGAGGGAGCAAAGAATCTGGTTACCGCCTTGCGGAATGCAGGTTACGAAATTGCCTGCTACACATATGACAATATCGCCTACGGCAGCAACAGTCTCAGCAGCATCAGGAACGATCTTAGCAAATGGAAGAATGAAGTCGCTCCCATTTTAGGAGATGTGCGAACCTTTGTGTTTGCGCAAAACAGCGACATCGGTTCCCGCAAGGGCCCTTACAGTGGTGAAAGCTACAACGAGCTGAAGGCAAACGGCTTTAATATCTTCTTCGGCTTTGCTGACGGTGACGGTAATACCTGGTCCTATGAGGGCGGCCAATATGTAAGATTGGGTCGCATTATGGTCAGTGGCTCCAACATTAAGCATAACAGCACCTGGTTTGACGGTATTTTCGATCCGGCAAAGGTGCTTGATGCCAACCGCGGAAGCATCCCCCAATAATAAAAAAACCTGCCCAATGGGCAGGTTTTTTTATCACTGTTTTCCACGAAGTTCGATAATTTGATCCCGCAAAAGAGCCGCATATTCGTACTCCATCATTCTTGCCGCTTCCTTCATCTGCTTTTCCAGGCGGGCAATTTCCTTTTCCTTCTCTGCCTTGGTCATCTTTACGCCGCTTCTGCCCTTCCGTTCCGGTGTTGGAGACGAAATCTCAATCAAATCACGGACAGATTTTATAATAGTCTTTGGCACGATACCGTTTGCTTTATTATAAGCATCCTGGATCTTTCTACGGCGCTCCGTTTCCCGAATTGCTCTTGCCATAGAATCCGTAATATTATCCGCATACATAATCACCAGGCCGTCTGCATTTCGTGCCGCACGGCCGATAGTCTGAATCAAGCTGGTTTCGGAACGAAGGAAGCCTTCCTTATCCGCATCCAAAATAGCAACAAGGCTGACTTCAGGTAAATCAAGCCCTTCCCGAAGCAAGTTGATACCTACAAGCACATCAAACTTTGCCATTCGCAGATCACGGATAATTTCCATTCGTTCCATAGCGCCGATATCCGAGTGCATATAACGAACACGGATGCCTGCCTGCAGCAAATAGGCAGTCAGATCCTCTGCCATTTTCTTTGTCAGAGTAGTCACTAATACCCGCTCATTCCTTGCGGAGCGTTGATTGATTTCCCCGATCAGATCATCGATCTGGCCATCAATAGGGCGAACCTCAACAATGGGATCCAAAAGACCGGTAAGACGAATCACCTGCTCCACAGTATTGTCAGAGCGTTCCTTTTCATAATCAGCAGGTGTTGCAGACACATACACTACCTGATTGAGTTTGCTGTTAAACTCCTCAAAGTTAAGCGGACGGTTATCATAGGCAGAGGGCAAACGAAAACCGTAGTTCACAAGTGCATCCTTTCTGCTCCTGTCGCCGGCGTACATTGCTCTGCATTGAGGTAATGTGACATGACTTTCATCCACAAACAGGAGAAAATCATCCGGGAAATAATCCAGCAGTGTGGTGGGCGGTGTGCCGGGTGCACGGCCCTGAATAACCCGGGAATAGTTTTCTATGCCGGTACAGAAGCCGATCTCCGTCAGCATTTCCAAATCGTAATTGGTGCGCTGTGCGATCCGCTGTGCTTCCAGCAGCTTATCGTGCGCACGGAACCAAGCCACCTGCTCGTCACATTCTCTGCGGATCTCCATCATAGCCCGCTCCATCTTCTCCCGGGATGCCACATAATGGCTGGCAGGGTAAATAGCAATATGCTCAATATATCGTTCTACCATTCCGGTGACTGCATTGATCTCAGAGATCCGGTCGATCTCATCGCCAAAGAATTCAATTCGAATGGCTCTTCCGGACCAATAGGCAGGATACACCTCCAGAGTGTCCCCACGAAGGCGAAACTTGTTTCTGGAAAAGTCAATATCATTTCTTTCGTAGCGGATTTCCGTCAATTTTTTAAGAATATCATCCAAAGGACGAAGCTGTCCTACCCGAAGAGAGATCACCATACTCTTATAGTCGATAGGGTCACCCAAACCATAAAGGCAGCTGACGGAGGAAACCACGATCACATCCCGCCGCTCAAACAGCGCAGAAGTAGCGCTATGGCGAAGTCTGTCAATTTCTTCGTTAACTGAGGAATCCTTTTCAATGTAGGTATCCGTATGGGCAATGTAGGCTTCCGGCTGGTAATAGTCGTAATAGGATATGAAATATTCCACCGCATTATTGGGGAAAAATTCGCGGAATTCTGAGCACAGCTGTGCCGCAAGTGTCTTGTTATGGGCAAGCACAAGGGTGGGGCGGGTCAGTTTTTCAATTACAGATGCCATTGTAAAGGTCTTGCCAGAGCCGGTAACGCCCAAAAGCACCTGTTCCCGAAGGCCCATCTCAATACCGTTCACAAGTCCGGCTATGGCCTGGGGTTGATCGCCTGTAGCTTTGAATTCTGAGTGCAATTCAAATTTATCCATACGCATCCTCCTTTCCAGAGTCCTATGTAAGAGCTATCTCCAAACTGTGAGCTCCATTGGCCGATAATAGCCGTTTCTTACCATAGAAACATAATCGTCATCTGAAAATATCAAATGATCTGCAAGTACAACATCAACAGCCCCAAGGGATTGGGCGACACGGTTTGTCGTTTGCCTGTCATCAATGGAAGGAAATGCCAAGCCGCCGGGATGGTTGTGGGCCAAAATAACCGAGGCAGCATTTGTTTTTAGTGCCACATCCACGATTCTGCGGATAGGAACGCCTGCAGAATTAACACTTCCCTCCCCCAGTTCCTTGCAAGCCAGGATCTTGCATTTGGAATCAAGACAAACCATATAAACAATTTCGTTTTTCCTGTTTCTGAACTTGGGTTCAAGATATCTGCGATATTCTTCCACATTTGTCAAAATGTTCAGATCTCTATTCTTATTGTCGTTATAGTATCTGTCAACCTGAGGAATTAAAGACAAAAAAGTGGAAATATTATGTCCAACGCCTTCCACCTCTTCCAATTCTTCCACGCTGGCATCCAGCACTGCAGAAAAAGAACCGAAGCGATCAATGAGACGATGGGCCAAAGGATTGGTGTCAATACGCGGAATACAGTAAAACAGCAGTAATTCCAAAGCATTGAATTCATTAAAACGATCAAGACCTTCCTGGCGATAGCGGTCCTTTAATCTCTTCCTGTGTTCATCGTGAATAGACATTCTTTCACCTCAATTTTTGATTTCTCTTGCTATTTTTGAAAAATGCATTAGAATATAGTTATGTTCGTCGAAAAATGGCGAATCCTCTATCGTCTGATTAGGAGGCAGCAGAATGGGCCAAGATATTTCTCCGCAGCAAATGATTAATATGCTCACTTACCCAGCCTTTTCCGTGGAGCACGGCAAAATTTCATACTGCAACGAGTCGGCAGCCTCCCTGTTTCTGCTGCCCGGCACCGATATTTACTCTATCCTTCAAACAGGAAAAGAAGAATATGCCGCCTTCACGGAAGGTCATCTGTATCTGACCTTGCTTCTGGGCAATTCCACCCGGGAAGCTACCGTGACATCAATGAACGGATCCCATCTTTTCCTTCTGTCTGAAGATAATATCTCAAGTCAGCTGCAGGCTGTTTCCTTGGCTGCTCAGCAACTGCGAGGGCCTCTTTCCGATATTGTAGCCACATCAAATATACTCCTGCCCAATATCGCATCCAATAACAGCGATGCAACACAACTGCAATTGGCGCAGTTTTCCCGCAGTCTGCATCAGCTGCTCCGTTTGGTGGGTAACATGTCCGATGCAGCAAGATATGCGCAGGAACCTAATGCAAATATAGCCGCAGTGGAAGCCACTTCCCTGTTTGCGGAAGTAATGGAAAAAGCCGCAGCCCTTCTTTCCCAGGCAGAAATCACCCTAAAATACGAAGGGCCCACCACGCCTGTCTTTCTTCTTGCCAATGCCGAGCGGATCGAGCGCTCCATTTATAATCTTATTTCCAATGCCGTTAAATTTTCCCCAAAGGGCAGCACACTCTATGCTACACTGACCCGGAGAAAGGATCTTTTACTATTTACCTTGTCAGATCCGGGAGAACGGCTTGCACAGCAGGTACAGGCCAACATCTTCAACCGCTTTATGCGGCAGCCCGGTTTGAGTGACAGCAGATTCGGCCTTGGGCTGGGACTGAACATCGTTCACAGTACAGCCACTGCCCACGGCGGCACAGTGCTTCTGGAAAGTCCCCCTTCAGGTGGCGTCAAAATCACAATGACTATGAAGATCCGGCAGAGCGAGTCCACCGTTGTAAGAAGTCCCTATTATTTGGATTACACCGGTGGTCACGATCACGGTCTGACCGAGCTTTCCGATGTATTGCCTCCAAGTGCATACAAACAGGAATTTTAACATCCGGGCGCAAAAGCGCCCGGTTTTTTTACAGATACCGCTTAAGATACTGTCCGGTATAGCTGCCAGTGACCTGGGCAACCTCTTCAGGTGTACCCTGGGCAACAATGTATCCGCCCATATCTCCGCCTTCCGGACCCAGGTCAATAATGTGATCGGCAGTTTTGATTACATCCAGATTATGCTCAATTACCAAGACGGTATTACCTGCATCCACCAGCTGTTGCAAGACATCGATCAGCTTATGCACATCCGCTGCGTGAAGGCCTGTAGTAGGCTCATCCAGAATATAGATGGTTTTACCGGTAGAGGTCCGGGCCAGCTCTGTTGCAAGCTTTACCCGCTGGGCCTCACCGCCGGATAAAGTGGTGCTGGATTGCCCCAATTTCACATAGCCAAGACCAACTTCTACAAGTGTTTGGGCCTTATGGCGAATTTTAGGCAGGTTTTCAAAGAAATCAACCGCTTCCTCCGCAGTCATCTCCAACACCTGAGAAATATTTTTGCCCTTGTACTGCACCTCCAGCGTTTCCCGGTTATACCGCTGTCCTCTGCACACCTCACAGGGTACATAAACATCAGAAAGGAAGTGCATTTCAATTTTTACAAGGCCGTCACCGTTGCAGGCCTCACATCGGCCACCCTTCACATTGAAGGAGAATCTTCCGGGCCCGTAGCCGCGGATCTTCGCATCCGATGTAGAAGCAAATAAATCCCGGATATCATTGAAAAGGCCGGTATAGGTAGCAGGATTGGAGCGGGGCGTTCTTCCAATGGGACTTTGATCGATATCGATCACTTTGTCCAGATGGTCGATGCCCTCAATGCCTCTGCAGTGACCGGGGCGTGTTCTTGCCCGGTTAAGCTTCGCCAGTAGTGTTTTATTAAGCACCTGCTCCACTAAGCTGGACTTGCCGGAGCCGGAAACCCCTGTTACGCAGGTAAGTGTGCCCAAGGGAATTACCACATCTACATTCTTTAGGTTGTTTTCCGATGCGCCAATAACCTTTAGGGAATTACCGTTTCCTTTTCTTCTTTCAGAAGGAACAGGGATTTTCTTAAAGCCGGACAAATACTGCCCGGTAACCGACCGTGGCTCCTTCAATATATCTTCCAGTGTGCCTGCCGCAACGATTTCGCCGCCATGGCAGCCGGCACCGGGCCCAACATCAACGATATAATCCGCATAGCGCATGGTATCTTCATCGTGCTCAACCACAATGAGGGTGTTTCCAAGATCACGGAGTCGGCCCAATGTCTGCAGAAGCTTATCATTATCTCGCTGATGAAGTCCAATAGAGGGCTCGTCCAGTATATACAGAACACCCATCAGAGATGAACCGATTTGGGTTGCCAGGCGAATTCTCTGGCTTTCACCGCCGGAGAGCGTTCCCGCTGCCCGGGAGAGAGTCAAATACTGCAATCCCACATCCACAAGGAATTGCAATCTTGCTTTGATCTCTTTTACTATCTGGGCTGCAACGATCGCCATATTTCCTTCCAGCTGCAGATTCTCCATAAACTGCAATTCGTCACGGACACTCATGGCACAAAAGTCCATAATGCCAATTCCGCCAACTGTAACAGCCCGCGCAATCTCGGAAAGCCTTTTACCACCGCACCTGGGGCAGGGCGCAGTCGCCATGCACTCTTCCAGTTCCTTTCTTGCAAAGTCTGACTGTGTTTCCCGATAACGTCTGCTGATGTTATTCAGAATACCCTCAAAAGGCTGTTCCAGCACGCCCATACCGTTGCCACGGTTATAGGTCATACGCAGTTTCTCACCTTTTGTGCCGTATAGGATCACACCCATAGCCTCATCAGAAAGGGTAGAAACCGGATCGGTCAGGGAAAAATGATACTTTTTAGCCAGCGCCTCAAAATACATACGGAATATAGAATCTGTGCGGGCACTGGACCAACCGCTGGCCTGGATCGCACCTTCAAAGATAGATTTGGATTTATCAGGAATGACCAAATCTGCATCCGCAACCAGCTGAAACCCCAAGCCTGTGCAATCGGGGCAGGCACCGGAGGGGTTATTAAAAGAAAACATCCGGGGCTCCAACTCAGAAAGGCTGATGCCGCAGTCCTCGCAAGCATAATTCTGTGAAAAGCTCAACTCCTCCTTCTTGTCGGGCAATTCAATAATCACCAATCCCCCGGAGTGAGAACAAGCAGTTTCCACAGAATCAGTCAACCTTCTTCGTTGGCCTTCACGGATCACAAGCCGGTCAACCACCAATTCAATGAAGTGCTTTTTATTCTTTTCACAGACAATCTCTTCATTCAGATCATACAGGATCCCATCTACGCGAACTCTTACAAAACCCGCTTTTCTGGCATCCGCAAAAACCTTTTGATGTTCTCCCTTCTTTCCTCTGACAATTGGGGAAAGAACGATGAATCGGGTACCTTCTCCCAACGCTTCAATCCGGTCAACGATCTGGTCAATCGTCTGTCGGCGGATCTCTTTACCGCATTTGGGGCAGTGAGGCACACCAACTCTTGCCCATAAAAGGCGCAAATAATCATATACCTCAGTAACCGTGCCAACAGTTGAGCGAGGATTTTTGGAAGTTGTTTTCTGGTCAATGGAAATAGCAGGAGAAAGGCCATCGATACCATCCACATCCGGCTTGTCCATCTGCCCTAAAAACTGCCGGGCATAGGAGCTGAGGCTTTCAACATATCTGCGCTGACCTTCAGCAAAGATGGTATCAAAAGCAAGACTGGATTTGCCGGATCCGGAAAGTCCGGTGAACACAACGAGCTTATCTCTGGGGATTGTTAGATCTATATTCTTAAGATTATTTTCTCTTGCTCCACGAACAGTGATAAATTCGTTCACAGTGATCCCCCTCTCAAAAATTCTACCCGATATTATACCACATTTCGATCAATTGCACAATAGAATTTTTCAAACAAATCTTTGATTTCACTATTCTTCATGGCCAAAACACAGCAAAAGCCAAAATTGGTGTTTTCATCCAATAAAAATTTTTCCATTCTTGTTTTTTTGTTGCTATTTCTTTAGCTTCAAGTGTTGCTTTTTTGTATTGGTTGATGGTATAATACAGTAGAATTACCCCGGCCTGGTCCGGGAAACATAAAAAGATACTGAAGTGAGGTTCTCTATTATGGTTTCCTATGGTAACATCAAGATCTTTTGTGGCAACTCCAACCCCGCATTCGCTCAGACCGTCTGCAAGGAGCTGGGACTGCCCATGGGTAGAGGCGTAGTCAAGACATTCTCCGACGGAGAAGCATCCGTTTCTCTGGAAGAAACTGTCCGTGGCTGTGATGTATATCTCATCCAGTCCACATGCAAGCCCGTAAACGACCATCTGATGGAGCTGTTGGTTATGATTGATGCCTGCCGCCGTGCATCCGCCGGTCGTATTACCGCAGTAATCCCCTACTTTGGCTATGCCCGCCAGGATCGGAAGGCAAAGAGCCGTGATCCCATCTCTGCCAAGCTGGTCGCCAATATGATCACCGCTGCCGGTGCTGACCGCGTGCTGACGATGGATCTGCATGCATCTCAGATCCAGGGCTTCTTCGATATCCCTGTTGACCACCTGCTGGGTAACCCCACTTTTGTAAAATACTACCTGGAAAAGTTCCCCGAGGACAAGTACAACCACGACGAATTTGTAGTTGTCTCCCCCGATGTCGGTTCTGTTGCCCGCGCTCGGGCTTTTGCCGCAAAGGTGCATATGGGCCTTGCCATTGTTGACAAGCGCCGCCAGAAGGCCAACGAATGTGAAGTTATGAATGTCATCGGTGATGTTAAGGGCAAGACCTGCATCCTGTTTGATGATATGATCGACACCGCCGGTTCTCTTTGCAATGCCGCCAATGCCCTTGTAGAGATTGGCGGTGCTAAGGAAGTATACGCCTGTGCTACCCATGGCGTGCTCTCCGGCCCGGCATTTGACCGCATTGAAAAGAGTGTCATCAAGGAAGTTATGGTCCACAATACCATTCCTGTTCCTGCTGACTGCTCCTGTAGTAAGATCAAGCAGTTGGATGTCGCTCCCATCTTCGCCCGTGCCATTGCCCACATCCACGGCGGTACTTCCATCGCCGATCTGTTTTAAGCCGTGTTTGGCAAGAAGCAGGATGCCTGGCTGATCGTAGGTTTAGGCAACCCCGGCAAGGAATATGCGCAAACCCGTCATAATTGCGGTTGGATGGCAATAGATCGCATAGCAGAAAAGCTCAACTGCAAAATTGATAAAGGTAAGTTTCAGGGACTCTATGGGCAGGCTGCCTTTTGTGGAAAAAAGGTTTATCTTCTCAAGCCCCAGACCTATATGAACTCTTCCGGCCAATCTGTGCTACAGATGTCAGCCTATTATCAAATTCCGCCTGAACGGATTTTGGTGCTATTTGATGACATCTCTTTAGAGCCTGGGCGGCTTCGTATTCGCCCCGACGGAAGTGCCGGCGGACACAATGGAATCAAGTCCATTATTGCCTCTATCGGCAGCGAAGCCTTCCCCCGGGTAAAGATCGGTGTGGGGGCCAAACCTCATAAGGATGCCGACTTGGCTGACTGGGTACTTTCCGGTTTTTCTGAGAGTGAAAAGAAAAATCTGTCTTTCGCGCTGGATAACGCAGCTAATGCAGCCCTTTGCATCATAGAGGAAGGTCTGTACGAAGCTGCAAACCGCTATAATGGATCTCACCCGTAAAAGAATATTGTCGAATCACGGAAAGGGGGGTATTTTCCCCCTTTCCGCGTTCTCGCGTGGAATAAAAAAGGAGGATAGCTGTGGATAAATTACTTTCTTTTTTGAATACGGTTCCTGCGTATTCCGGTATTGTGCAGGCACTATCTGAGCAAAAAAGCGCAGCCATTACCGGTATCGGACAGATCAACCGCAGCCACATCCTCGCTGCCATCTCCGTTACCCTTGATCGACCCCTTGTCATTATATGTCAGGATGATATGGCCGCCAAGCGTTTACAGCAGGAACTGGAGGCCTTTACAGGAAAGGTCTACCCTGTGCTGCCCGGCAGAGAGCTGACTCTATATGACAGTGCTGTTGTTTCCAGAGCTTGGGAGCAGTCCCGTCTCAGACAATTTTATGATCTTTCACAAGGTAACACCCGTGTGCAAATTATGCCCTGGGATGCTTTCAGTCAGCGGACGATCACCCCTGACGCTCTCAATAAAGCCAGCTTCACTTTAAAAGTCGGTCAAGAATATTCAATTGACACGGTTATTGCACAGCTTGTAGCCGCGGGCTACAGCCGTTGTGCCATGGTGGAAGGTCCGGGCCAGTTCGCTCTAAGAGGAGGTATTCTTGATATCTTCTCCCCTGTTGGTGATCAACCTGTTCGCGCAGAGTTCTTCGGAGATGAACTTGATACAATGGGGCAATTCGATGTTGACACACAACGGCGTACCGGTAATATAAATGAGCTCGTTATTCTCCCCGTTGGTGAAACGCAGCCCAGATTGCACCCAGATGGATTAGAAGGTCTTTGTCAGGACATTCAGAATATTCTGAGAAGCCAAAGGCGAAAAAAGCACCCCTATGAGCCGTTAATCAAGACGCTGGAGCGGGATTTGGAACAATATACAAATGCGCTCCACCACAGCGCCAGTGACCGCTATATGGCACTGGTCTACCCAGAGTTTGCCACCGCCCTGGATTTTGTACCCCAGGATGCAATTGTTGTTCTTTGCGATCAGGGAGGCCTTCACAGGGCTGCACGCCAGCGAGTTGAGCAAATAGGATTAGGGCTGGACGGGATGTTGCAGAATGGCCTGCTTGCCGGTGAATTGTGTGATTTTGTACTCCTTTGGGAAGATTTTTGTAAACAGTTAACTGGCAGAACAGTTCTGTACGCAGACACCTTTGGCGGCAGCTCCTATCCAGAGGAAAATCCCCCAAAGGCACTGTACCCGATGACAACAAAGCAGCTGCCAAGCTACGGCGGCAGTATGGATACCGCCGCCGCGGACCTGGCGCATTATCAAAAAATGGAGTTCTCAAGCCTTGTTCTGTGTGGCAGCCGCAGAAGAGCAGAGCTGTTGCAGGAAATGCTTCAAAGCCGCAACATCTCTGCTATGCTCAGTATTCCGCTCACCTCTATGCCAAAGCCGGGGCAGATTCTTCTGACCGACGGCACTTTGCCCTATGGTATGGAATACCCTGACTCCCGTTTGGTTGTTCTTACTGAAGGACAATTGATGGCGAAAAGCGAGCCAAGAAAGAGAATCAAAAAATCTGCAACCAACAGGCAGAAGCTTAATTCCTTTACTGACCTGTCCCCCGGTGATCTGGTTGTTCATGAGAATTACGGTATTGGACGCTTTGTCTCTATGGAGCAAATTAAGGTTGACGGTGCGATCAAGGACTATGTAAAGATCGCATATCAGGGAACGGACACTCTATTTGTGCCCGCCACACAGTTAGACCTTGTAAGTAAATATATCGGCGGCGGTGAAGACGCCAACATTCGTCTAAACAAAATCGGAACAGATGCCTGGCAAAAGACAAAGGCCCGGGCAAGAAGCGCTGCCAAGGATATGGCAGAAGAACTAATTAAGCTTTATGCTGCACGGAAGCGGCAGGAAGGCTTCCCCTTCGGTGCCGACAGCCCCTGGCAGCGGGAGTTTGAAGATAACTTCCCATATCCCGAAACAGACGATCAGCTTCGCTGCATCAGTGAAATCAAAAAAGATATGGAAGCCCCTGTTCCAATGGATCGCCTTCTTTGCGGCGATGTGGGCTTCGGAAAAACCGAAGTGGCTATGCGGGCAGTAATGAAGGCAGTAATGGACGGAAAGCAGGTAGCAATTTTAGTGCCCACCACCGTACTCGCGCAACAGCACTATCAGACTGCGCTGAATCGTTTCCGGGGCTTCCCTGTGAACATTGATGTGCTCAGTCGGTTCCGTAGTGCCAACGAGCAGAAAAAGACACTGCAAAAGCTGAAGGCAGGCCTTGTGGATCTGGTTATTGGTACCCATAAGCTTCTTCAGAAATCCGTTGAATTTAAGGACTTAGGACTGCTCATTGTGGACGAAGAGCAACGTTTTGGGGTAAGCCACAAAGAGCGACTTAAGGAAATGGCAAAGGGTGTAGATGTGCTGACACTGTCTGCAACGCCAATTCCTCGTACTTTAAATATGGCCTTGTCCGGCATCCGGGATATGTCTACCATTGAAATCCCCCCCTCTGACCGTTATCCTGTGCAAACATTTGTAATAGAGCACAGCAAAGGAATTATTGATGATGCGATCCGTAAGGAAATTATGCGGGGCGGCCAGGTATATTATCTTCACAACCGAGTAGAGACCATCGACCGCTGTGCCGCTGCTTTAAAGGAGCGAATTCCCGGTCTGTCTGTTGCTGTTGCCCATGGCAAGATGGGTGAAGATGCCCTTAGTGATGTGATGCAGGATATGGCTAATGGGGATATCCAGGTGCTTGTTTGTACAACTATTATTGAAACAGGCCTGGATATACCCAATGTAAACACCCTCATTATTGAAAACGCAGACCGATTTGGCCTTTCCCAACTCCACCAGCTTCGTGGCCGTGTGGGTCGTTCCACCCGGCACGCATATGCATATTTCACTTATCGTCCTGATAAAAACCTTACTGAAGTCGCTGAAAAGCGACTGACAGCGATCCGGGACTTCGCTGAGTTCGGTTCAGGCTTCAAAATTGCAATGCGTGACCTGGAAATCCGGGGTGCTGGCAATCTTTTGGGTGCAGAACAATCCGGGCATATGATGTCCGTAGGCTATGATATGTACCTGAAGCTACTGGACGAGGCTGTCTTGGAAGAAAAGGGCCAGGCCGTTAAGGAGCCGGATTGCACTGCCGACCTGAATGTTACTGCCAACATCGACAAAGGATATGTTGCCAGAGGTGAAGAACGAATGGATCTTTACCGCCGCATGGCCGCTATCCGAACCGAAGAGGATGCGGACGATTTGCTTGATGAGATAATCGACCGATACGGCGAGCCGCCAAAGGGCGTTATCAACTTAGTAGATATTGCGCTTCTGCGTGCAAACGCCAGAAAAGTCGGTATTACGGATATTCGCCAAAAAGCCGGAGAAATCCAATTCACTCTTCACACATTGAATTTTGATGCCATTGGTGCCCTTTGTGCAGATAAAGATTATAAGGCAAGAGTCCAATTTGTGGCCTCAGCAAAGCAGCCCACACTGCGTCTTCGCCTCGCCTCCGGTGTGGACAGTCTGAGACAGGCAAAGGTTTTTGTTGAAAAATATTCCACAATGGCAAATTCTTAATATTTTGTCTATCTTTCTGCATTAACATATGTTATAATCATAAAAAGTATATTTGTGCACTCTGAAAAGCAAAAGGAGTTGACGACAATTGAAGAACTCTAAAGATAAAATGACCCGGAGTGAAAAAGCTGCTAAAAAAGCTTCTGCTGCCAAGCGGAAAAAGCTTATTCTGATCATCGGTTCCGTCGCCCTGGCAGTCTGTCTGCTTTTGGGTTTGGGTGGTTTTATGCTATATAATCACCTGATGGAAAACAGAACAATTGAAGCTAATGTTTCCGTTGCCGGTGTACCGGTGCAGGGCATGACCGGAAAGGAAGCATCCGAAGCAATCGCTGAAGCCTTTTTGCTTTCCCACCGAGGCAAACAGATGGTCATCAATATTGGGGATGAAACGATCACCCTCACAGCTGATGTCACGAATGTTCAGTTAAATACGGATGACCTTGTAAAAGCTGTATTAAGACTCACCTCAGAATATCCGCAAACCGAGGTATTTCCCTTTGCGGAATATATTTCTTTGGATAAAGATACTGTTATGCCTCTGCTGCAAGCCGTCACGGACAAACTCAAATCCACTTTGGTGGAGAGCAGCTATGAGGTAAGCGGTAAAGCACCTGATAAGTACGATGCGATCGACAAAAGCTGCAACCAACAGATTGTGATCCATCTTGGCACACCCGGCATCTCTATCGACCCCGAGGAAATTTATACAGCGATCGTAAAGGCATATTCCGAGCAAACATTCTCGTTTGAATACACCTTCCCTGCCGCTGAGCCAACCCCATTGAATCTTGAGGAGATCTTTAAGAAACATTGCTTGGCTGCGACTGATGCTGTTCTTAACCCCGAAACATTCCAAATAACAGACGCATTCTACGGTTACGGTTTTGATATTCAGGCGGTTTCCGAAGCATTAGATAAGGCAGAAGCAGGTGAAACACTAACTTTTGATTTTATTTGGCTGGAGCCCGAAATTACCGCACAAACTTTGCATGATTCCATGTTCTGTGACGTTCTCGGTGAGTATAAAACTACCGCAGGTTGGAGTGCCAGCAGAAACACGAACCTGCGTTTGAGCAGTCAGGCCATCAACGGTATGATCCTTATGCCCGGCCAGACCTTTAGCTTCAATAAAACCGTTGGTGAGCGTACCGTTGAAAAGGGTTACGGTGAAGGTGCCGGTTATATCGGCGGCGAGGTTGTTCCGACTATTGGCGGCGGTATCTGTCAGGTTGCCTCTACGCTGTACTTTGCATGCGTCCTGGCAGACCTAAAGATCGTCGAAAGGCACGTGCATGCATACTATCCGAGCTATATGCCCAACAGTACTGATGCGACTGTTGCCTGGGGTGCACTTGACTATCGGTTCAAAAACGATTCTGATCGACCTATTAAGCTTGAAGTAATTGCGTCCGGCTCTACCGTAAAGGTCAGAATTCTGGGCGTTGATACCAGAGATTATTATGTGAAGTTTGAGAGCAAGAATATTCGAAAGATCCCCTACGATACGATTATCAAAGAATATCCCCCCGATAATGCAGAAGGCTATGTCGACGGTCAGGTTATTTCAAAATCTTCTCCCTGTGACGGATATGAAAGCAAAGCCTATCGCAATAAATATGATAAGGAAACCGGGAAGCTCATCTCCAGCAAGCTGGAAAATCACGACACATACGCAACCCGCAAGAAAATTGTTGTTAAAATCGTGTATCCCGATCCTCCTGTGACCCCAGATCCGTCCCCGGAAATCACCCCTGTACCCGAACCCGAGGTCACACCGGTGCCTTCCCCTTCCGACACTCCAACTCCAGACAGCTCTACCGATGATGCTCCAAATCCTCCGCCGGAATCCGAAGATAATCCGACTGAGTCCCCTGACAGCACACCGGATAACACCACCGACGATACTCCTACCGGAGAAGGCAGTGGCATAACTGAAGACGGCAACTGATTAATTTAGCCCTGTGCTGGAGCACAGGGCTAAATTGTTATACAGTTATGCTGTATATTATGCATATTGGATTTGTATCAGATTTTCCGTATATACGCATATTCTATAATAATTCGTATATATTTATGCTATTTGACTGTATAATTACTAATTTCATAATGATATTTTGTGTGCTTTTATGCTTGACGATGTATATTATACGGTATATAATACACGCAAAGACCCCCACCTTGGGATTATGAAAAGGAGAAATGATTATGAAAAAACTGATTGCTCTTACATTGGTACTCGTTGCCGTTCTTGCAATGTTTGCAGGCTGCGGAAAGAAGAAGGAGACCCTGAAGGTCGCCATCTCCCCTGACTTTGCACCTATGGAATTCGTTGACCCCTCCAAGACCGGTCAGGACAGATTTGTCGGTTTCGATGTTTCCCTGGCAAAGTACATTGCTGACGAGTTGGGTATGGAACTTGAGCTTGTAGCGCTTGATTTCGAAGCATGCCAGATCGCTGTTTCCAGTGGCAGAGTGGATATGTCCATCTCCGGTTATTCCTGGACTGAAAAGCGTGCAGCAAACTATAACCTGTCCGACTACTACTACGCCGGGGAAAACGAGACTGAACAGGTTCTCATTACTTTGGCATCCAACGGCAAGAACTTCAAGGACGCCGCAAATATGGAAGGCATAAAAGTTGGTGCACAGAATGCTTCTCTGCAGGAAGAACTGTGTAAGTCTCAGCTTCCCAATGCCGAACTTGTTACCTTCACTGATATAGGTACCGGCATTCTGCAGCTGAAGAAGGGCGACATTGATGTTTTGGCCGTTGCAATCGGCAACGCAAATGCCATTATCGCAAGTAACCCTGAACTGGCAATGTCCGGTTTCCAGTTTGAAGTTGACGAAGCAGCTGAAAACAATCTGATCCTCCTGCCTAAGGGCGATGATGAAATGACCGAGAAGGTCAATGAGATCCTCGCTAAGGCATTGGCAGCAGGCTACTACGAGACCTGGTATGAAGAAGCACTGAACACCGCCGGTGTTGAAGTTTCTTACGATGCTGACGGCAACCCCAT
>JAZQLG010000134.1:0-4738 GCA_045542575.1 Faecousia sp. | reverse complement strand
CCAGGTCACCCGGGAGATCGCCCGACTGGAAGGAAAGGGCGTGCCTGCTTCCAAGGAACTGAACGAAATGCTGGAACGCCGGGAATCTGCTCCGGTGGCAAGCTCTGCCCGGCTGGCGGGCCTTCTGCGCCGCCCCCAGGTGACCTATGAGGACCTGGCCCCCTTCGATAGGGAGCGGCCGGAGCTTCCCTTTGCGGTCACCAACCAGGTGCAGATCCAATTAAAATACGCAGGCTACTTGGCCCGCCAGGAAAAGCAGGTCAGTGACTTCCAAAAGGAGGAAGCCCGGGCTTTGCCGGAGGACCTGAATTACGAAGCCATTGGCGGTCTGCGGCTGGAAGCAAGACAGAAGCTGCAGGAGATCCGTCCCCGGTCCATCGGACAGGCAGGCCGCATCTCCGGTGTCAGCCCCGCAGACATCGCCGTACTGCTCATTTATTTGGAACAAAATAAATAAGAAAAAAAGGGTTTGAGATCGCTCTCAAACCCTTTTTGTTTCGATGGTTGCCGGTGTGCGATAGGCGCACGGCCAGAGGGCAATAGAGGCCCAAAGACAAACAAAACGGATCCCGTAGTGTACCGAGGTACATGAGGGTCCGTTTTGTGCAGTAAGGCAAAACACCTTGCTTTGCAAGGCGTTTTAGTTCCGTAAAAGGGATAAGGTGTTATTCAGCCATTATGGAAAAACAAAAGGCCCAAACCGCCAAATCCTGTTTTGCCGGTTTGGGCCTATAGTGCACTCTGGATTATTTTGTGCCAAAAATGCGGTCACCGGCATCACCCAAGCCGGGAACGATATACTTGTGCTCATTCAGCTTTTCATCCACAGCAGCCAGGTACAGCTCCACATCGGGGTGGGCTTCCTGCACAGCGGCAACGCCCTCGGGGCAGCCGATGATGTTCATCATAATGATATTCTTGCAGCCCCGCTTTTTCAGGAAATCAATAGCGGCGATGGCACTGCCACCGGTGGCCAGCATGGGATCGACTACGAAAACCACCCGCTTGTCAATGTCTTCAGGCAGCTTGCAGTAGTATTCCACAGGCAGGTGGGTCACAGGGTCACGGTACAGGCCGATATGACCGATCTTTGCGGAGGGGATCAGAGAAACCATAGAATCCACCATACCCAGGCCAGCCCGGAGGATGGGGATGATCGCCAGCTTCTTGCCGGCCAGGACCTTAACCTTAGCAGGTGCCACAGGAGTCTCTACTTCTACTTCTTTGGTGGGAAGATTGCGGGTGGCTTCGTAGCACATCAGTGCGGCGATCTCACCTACCAGCTCACGGAACTGGTTGGTGCCGGTGTGCTTGTTACGCATAATGGAGAGCTTGTGCTGAATCAGAGGGTGGTCCAATACATGTACATTTGCCATAGTGATACTCCTTTTATTTCTGTTCTTTTTCCAGCCGTTCACGCTCGGCTTGAGATAGACGAAGATAATTGGGGGCAAGGGTCGCACCATCACAGACTTCTCCGGCGGCAAGCTTTTTTTCTGCTGCCAGGGCGACACCGGCTGCCCGCTGGTGCATCCGGTGCTCCGGGGGCAGAACAAGGCTTTTTACCTGCTCCTGCAAGGTATTATAACACAAAAGACTGCCGTCGCCAACAAGAAAAACAGGTTCCGGCAAATTTTTTAGTTCTTCTGCCAGCTCTGCCAGGGAAATGGCCCGGTCTTCTGTGAGCCGGGTCAGCCTACCGGCATCTGCTTGGAAGGTGGCGGTGTAGACCTGGCTTCGCCGGGCATCCATCACGCCTACCACATAGCCCCGGTAAGCGCCCAGGGAAAGGGCCATCGCCTCCAGGGTGGAAACGCCGCAGCAGGGTATCTCCTTTGCCCAGGCATAGCCCTTGGCAGCGGCTACGCCGATACGCACCCCGGTAAAGCTGCCGGGACCGGCAGCAACGGCTACCGCCTCCACATCCTGGGGTGTAAAGCCGCAGCTTTTCAGCAGATCCTCCGCCATCTTCAGAAGGGTCTGGGAGTGGGTCAGGCCGGTGTTATTGTAGCTTTCGCCCAGGAGCTTGCCCTCCTTCATCAGGGCGACAGAGCCTGCCTTGGCAGAGGTCTCAAAGGCTAATATCAGCAAGGGCTGGCCCTCCTTCCAGGGTGATCTTCCGGGTTTCTTCTCCCAGCTTTTGGATGGTGACGGTCAAAGCATCTTCCATGGCCTGCGCCACATTTTCGCTCCATTCCACGGCGCAGATGCCGCCCCGCTCCAGATAATCGTCCCAGCCAATGTCAAACAGATCATCGGCACTGTGAAGCCGGTACATATCGAAGTGGAAAAGGGGAAGTCTTCCGCTTAGATATTCATTTACAATGGTGTAGGTGGGACTGGTCACCGGATCGGTAATGTCCAAGCCACGGGCAAGCCCCCGGGTAAAGGCGGTTTTTCCCGCTCCTAAGTCGCCCCGGTAGGCGATCACTGTGCCGGCAGGCAGGACCTGCCCCAGCTTTTGCCCCAGCCGTTCTGTTTCCTGGGGACTTTGTGTGATAAATTCCATACAAACCTCAATACTGCGCTGATTGCAGCTTTTCTGCCTGGTCGGCAGTGGCAAGGCCGTCGATCAGCTCATCCAAAGCACCGTCCATAACGGCGTCGATTTTATAAAGCGTCAGGCCGATGCGGTGGTCTGTGACCCGGCCCTGGGGGAAGTTGTAGGTGCGGATGCGCTCGTTTCGCATACCGGTGCCAACCTGGCTGCGGCGCATACCTGTAATTTCCGAGGAGAGCCGCTCCTGCTCGATCTCATAGAGCTTGGAGGCAAGCAGACGCATACACTTTTCCCGGTTCTGCACCTGACTGCGCTCCTCCTGGCAGGCCACAACGATGCCGGAGGGCTTGTGGATCAGCCGGACGGCGGAGCTGGTCTTGTTAACATGCTGACCGCCTGCGCCACTGGCCCGGAAGACCTGCATTTCAATATCCGCAGGATTTAATTGCACATCCACCTCTTCCATTTCCGGCAGCACTGCCACGGTGGCAGTGGAGGTGTGGACCCGACCGCCGGACTCTGTTTCCGGCACCCGCTGGACCCGGTGAACGCCGGACTCATATTTCAGCCGGGAGTAGGCACCCCGCCCATTGATCACAAAATCCGCTTCCTTCACACCGCCCAGCTCTGTGTCAGAGTAGTTCATCAGCTCGACCGTCCAGCCCTTTTGGGCGGCGTACATACTGTACATTCTGAAAAGACTGTGGGCAAAAAGGGCGCTTTCTTCGCCGCCTACACCGCCCCGGATCTCCACAATGACGCTCTTTTCGTCGTTGGGGTCCTTGGGAAGCAGCAGGATCTGCAATTCCTTGTATAAGGCCTCCGACCGGGACTTGGCTTCCTGATAGGTCTGCTGGCAAAATTCCTTCATATCCGGCTCGCTCATAAGCAGCTGGGCATCTTCCATTTCCTGAAGGGCAGCCCGATAGGAGGCAAAGGCCTCCATCAGCGGTTCCAGGTCATTTTTCTCCCGCAAAATAGCGGCAGCCTTCTTGGGGTCGTTATAAAAATCCGGCTGTTCTGACCGGGCGCAAAGCTCTTCAAAGCGGTTTTGCACCGCCTGCAATTTTTGAAGCATAGCAAAACCTCCTGCCTGCATTTTCCTTATTATACAAAGGAATTATCCTTTTGTAAAGTGACCCGCCGAAGGCCTTGGCATCACTTTTTCTATATTTTTTCCGCAACTTAATAAAAACTTAAAATTTAACCGCTTTTTTTCTTCACATATTAGATTTATTATAACAGTAACAATGTTTCAATCTTCTTTTCTTTTTCCTTTCCTCTTATTTTTTGCAGAAACCGCGGAGATGCCGCGGTTTTTGCATTTTATAAACTATTTGGGCAAAACTATCACGAGGTGACGGTTTTGCTTTTTTCTTTTGTGCGCGGTGTGATTCTTTATATTCTGCTGGTGGCGGTGATCCGTATGATGGGCAAACGGCAGGTAGGGCAAATGGAGCCATCGGAATTCGTGGTAACGATGATGGTGGCGGACTTTGCCGCCATTCCCCTGGAGAAGGCGGATATCCCCCTGTATACCGGTATTATTCCCATTTTGACGGTGCTTGGAATGGAGCTGGTACTGTCGGGGCTTTCAATGGGCAGCGTGGGCTTCCGAAAGATCGTCTGCGGCAAGCCGGTGATCTTGATTGAAAACGGGCGGATTTTGCAGAACAATCTTCGGCGGACCCGGGTGACACTGGACGAGCTGACAGGCCACCTGCGGGAAAAGGATGTGCTGGATCTGGAGAGCGTCCAGTATGCCATTTTGGAGACCAACGGCAATCTGTCGGTGTTCCCCTATGTGAAAAATACGCCTGCCAGCGCACAGGATGCAGGCATTTCGGTGCAGGAGCAGTATTTGCCGGTAACGATCGTCAGCGACGGAAAGCTGCAAAAGGATAATCTGGTGCTTACCGGCAGGGATGAGCGGTGGCTTCAGAAGGAGCTGAAAAAGCAAAAAGCCAGGGTGGAGGAAACCTGGCTGCTCACAGTGGATAAGGCGGGGAAGGTGTTTTTCTGCCGGAAGGAGGAAACATGACCTGGCGGTTTTATGTGGGGGTGGCCCTCCTTTTGGGACTGGGGATCGTTTGCTTTATTGCAGATAAAATATAAAAGGCAGTCATACGACTGCCTTTTCAGTCTGTCAAAAAACTTGTTTTTGACAGACTGGCAGAGGTCACCAAAGCCGCCAAGACAAGCAACTCGACCCCGAAGTGTATGTGGATACTCGAGAGG
>JAZQLG010000133.1:0-6569 GCA_045542575.1 Faecousia sp. | reverse complement strand
ACCGCAGGTGACTGATGTGGGGTATTCCTCCCACCGTCCCCACATCCGGCCTCACAAATGCTCGGCCACCTTCTCCCCAAGGAGAAGGCTTTTTCACCCCGTCGGCAAGTTTAACACAGAAGCGGAAAATCTTGATTTCTCTGTGCTGCTAAGCTATAATTTTAATAGCTGATTTCAAAGGAGGTTTCCCTGTGTCTGACTGGCGGCTGAATGGGCAGGAAGAATATCTGTCCAATAGAACCTTATATAAGATTACATTCCCGGCGTTCTGGGAAACTGCTTACAAAGATAAAAACGCCTTTTTCCAAAAAATCGAACGATATGCGAGGAAGCACGTTGAAGCCACAGGCTGTGGACACGAACATCTTGAAGGCGAAAAAATCCAGCACTTTTGGCATGAGCATTGGCAGTTCTGTTGGGAGAAGGCATTGACCGACAAAGCATGCACATTCTATTGCACCGAAGATATGTGCCACTGGATATGCGAAGAATGCTTCAATGACTTTAGAGTGAAATTCGGGTGGCAGGTAAAAGCTGCGGAAGATTTATTCCGCTAATTGATCGAGAGGTTATGCTATGGTATCGAGAATCGTTGGAAAAAAGTTTAACTGCGTAAGTCGTGCGATCGATATGCTTTGCTTACTTCTGGGCGAAGATTACACAATTACCGATCACCGTGGAAAGCCGACTGCTGTTGCCGAATTTTCCATCCACTTCCAAACGCAGTGGCGTTTTCGGCAGGATGGCACTATTCTTTTGGCATCCAGGGATGTTTATGAGCCTTACTGCGAAGATGTTCCCGAGGATTGGGAATACGATTTGATCGGACGACCCGACGAGTTGAGCAGTGTTTTTGATGTACAGGCAAAGGCACTCGAAGCCAAAATGCAGGGTGCTGTGGTTACAGAGTGCAGGCTATCTTCTGTAAATGATATGGTTATCGTCTTTTCAAATGGCGTGATTTTCGAACAGTTTATGCCCGCCTCCCGCAAAGAAGAAGAGTGGCGACTCATAGATTTCAAAAACGACGAGCATATTGTATGCTACGAAGAAGATGGCCCTTTTCCCATAGAATAATAAGAGCAGCCGCTGGCCAAACGGTCAGCGGCTTTGTCATATCGTATCGTTGCTTTTCGGGGCAGCTGGTGGTATAGTATTTCTATGCTAAGAAAGAGATTGGAACGGATGCGCTATGAAGGATATTTTCGCTAAGAAAGACATCATCTACACCATCTATCAGGAAAAGAGCTTTTCCAAGGCGGCACAGAAGCTGTTTATTGCCCAGCCTTCCTTGAGCGTGATCGTCAAAAAGATCGAGGACGAGATCGGCACGCCCCTTTTTGACCGGACCACCAAGCCCATCCGTATGACGGAAGCCGGAATGGAGTATATCCGCGCCACGGAAGCTATCCGCCACATCGAAAACGCCTTTGCAAACTATGTGGATGCGGTCAACACCCTGCAAACAGGCAGTCTGACCGTGGGAAGCAATCAGCTTTTCTCTTCCCTTGTGCTGCCCAAATACATTTCCGCCTTTATCTCCAAGTACCCCCATATCCACTTGGACTTGGTGGACGACAATTCCATTATGCTGAAAAATCTGATCGCCTCCGGACAGGTGGATCTGATCATCGACAACCAACAGTTAGATGCAGAGATCTTTGAACAGCAGGTTTTAAGAACAGAATCCCTTTTGCTGGCAGTGCCCGCCTTTTTTGAATGCAATCGGGGGCTGGAAGCCTTCCGGCTGAGTTATGAAGACATTTTGCAAAACCGGCATCTTTCCGAGGATATCCCACCGGTGGACCTCCACGCTTTTAAAGACGTTCCCTTTGTGTTTATGACTCAGGACAATGACACAAGAGAGCGGACCGACCAGATCTTCAAGGGCTACTCCCCCAGGATGCTTTTTGAGATCGACAGGCTGGTGACCTTGTATAATTTCATTGAGATCGGCACGGCAGCCTCCGTGGTCAGCGATACCCTGGTGAAAAACACTCAGCACCGGTCTGACTGCGTGGTGTTCTACAAGCTGAATGGCCCTCTTGCCCGCCGGGATATTTACATTACCTACAAAAAGAATAAGTATTATTCCAAGGCCATGGAGGCTTTCATTGCCCTCCTTTGCGAAAAGGGCTGCGCCCATTTATCATAATGTTTTTCTTATAATCTACATTTTAATATATGTATTTGACTTATACTCCCTGAGAAAATAGACTGATTACGAAAAGAAATGCGGTTTGCTATTTCGTCAGTTTTGATTTTTTCAGGGAGGTTTTTTATGACTCAGATAGCCCAAAACGATATGGCCTTTCGGTCCGAATCCGATTCCATCGGTGAAAAGCAAATTCCCCAAAATGCCTACTATGGCGTACAGTCCCTGCGGGCGATGGAGAACTTTTCCATTACCGGCGGTTTGCTCCACAAAGAAATGATCAACAGTCTTGCACGGCTGAAAAAGGCCTGCGCCATCACAAACACAAACGCAGGTGTACTGGGCCGGAACATTGCCAGCGCCATTGTGAAGGCCTGTGACCTTCTGCTGGAGGGCAAGTTCCACGACCAGTTTATCGTGGACCCCATCCAGGGCGGTGCAGGCACCTCTATGAATATGAACGCCAACGAGGTCATCGCCAACATTGCCATTGAACTGCTGGGCGGTCAGAAGGGCGACTACTCTATTGTGCATCCCAACGACCATGTAAACTACGGTCAATCCACCAACGATGTGATCCCCACTGCAGGCAAGATGACTGCCCTTGTTTTGCTGCAGGACCTGAAAATGGCCCTAGCCCATCTGAAGGATACCTTCCGGGAAAAGGCAGTCCAATTCGACTCCGTTATCAAAATGGGTCGCACCCAGCTCCAGGATGCTGTTCCCATCCGTCTGGGCCAGGAATTTGCCGCCTATGCCACCGCTGTGGAGCGCAGCATCCAAAGGCTGGAGCAGGCAGAGGGGGAGCTTCTCACGGTCAATATGGGCGGCACCGCCATCGGCACCGGTCTGAATGCAGACTTTGATTACTTCCGGCACATTGCTCAGACCCTGTCCGATCTGACCGGCTTTTCCTTCCGTCAGGCAAACGATCTGATCGATGCCACCCAGAATATCGACTGCTTCGCCGCCGTTTCCGGCGCGCTGAAGAGCTGCGCGCTGGCCCTTTCTAAGATCGCAAACGACCTGCGGCTTATGTCCTCCGGTCCCCGCACCGGTTGGGGCGAGATCAATCTGCCCGCCAAGCAGAACGGCTCCTCCATTATGCCCGGCAAGGTAAACCCGGTCATTCCCGAGGTGGTCAGCCAGATCGCCTACAAGGTAGCCGGCAACGATGTGACCATCGCTATGGCTGTGGAAGCAGGCCAAATGGAGCTGAACGCCTTTGAGCCGGTGATCTTTGAATGTCTGTTCCAGTCCATTACCATTTTACATAACGGTGTCATCACCTTTGCCGATAACTGTGTCAGCGGCATCACCGCCAACGAGGAGCGCTGCCGGGAGCTGTTGGATGCCAGTGTGGGCACCGTCACCGCCCTGTGCCCCCACATCGGTTATGCCCGGGCCGCTAAGCTTGCCAAAGAAGCCCTTGCCACCAATGTTCCCGTAAAGGAACTGATTTTGCGGGACAACCTTCTGGCCGAAAAGGAACTGAACAAAATTATGAATGCCCACAGTATGACCAAGCCCGGTATTTCCGGCAAGAAGCTGCTGAAGTAAAAAAGCAAGTGAGGGTTTATTATGGAATATCGCATTGAGCACGATTCTATGGGAGAAATTCAAGTTCCTGCTGATAAGTACTGGGGCGCACAGACCCAGCGTTCCTCTCAGAACTTCCCCATTGGTGTAAACTTAGAGACTATGCCCCGGGAGATCATCCACGCCTTTGGTATTCTGAAAAAGGCGGCGGCTATGACAAACCACACCCTGCAGCCCAAAAAAATGACAGCAGAAAAGCTGCGGGTCATCTCCCAGGCCGCAGACGAGGTGATTTCCGGCAGTCTGCAGGCGCATTTCCCTTTGGTGGTCTGGCAGACCGGCTCCGGCACCCAGTCCAATATGAATGTGAACGAGGTGATCGCCAACCGGGGCAACGAGCTGGCCGGCATAAAGCTGCTCCACCCCAACGACGACATCAATATGTCCCAATCCTCCAACGACACCTTCCCCACCGCTATGCACATTGCAGCCGTTCTTGCGGTGGAGGATAACCTGCTGCCTGCCATCGACCTTTTGATCCAAACCCTTTTGGGTCTGGAAAAGGAAAACGAGGGCATCGTAAAGACCGGTCGCACCCATTTGCAGGACGCTACTCCCATTGGCTTTTCTCAGGAGATCTCCGGCTGGAGAAGCAGCCTGGAAAAGGACAAGCAAATGCTGGAAGCTGCCATATGCCACCTGAAGGAGCTGGCCTTGGGCGGCACTGCCGTTGGCACAGGGCTGAACACCCCCGCCGGCTTTGCCCAGTTGGTGGCTGAAAATGTTTCCAAGCTGACAGGCAAGGCCTTTGTCACCGCCCCCAACAAGTTCCACGCCCTGACCTCTAAGGATGAGCTGGTATTTGCCCACGGCGCTATGAAAGCCCTTGCCTGCGATATGATGAAAATCGCCAACGATGTGCGTTGGCTCTCCTCCGGTCCCCGCTGCGGCCTGGGTGAGATCTTCATCCCGGAAAACGAGCCCGGCTCCTCCATTATGCCCGGCAAGGTAAATCCCACCCAATGCGAGCAGGTGACCATGGTGGCTGTTCAGGTCATTGGCAACGATGTGACTGTGGGAATGGCCGCCAGTCAGGGCAACTTTGAGCTGAATGTGTTTATGCCGGTGTGCATCTACAACTTCCTGCAGTCTGCAAGGCTTCTTGCCGACTCCATCCGTTCTTTTAACAATAACTGCGTTGTAGGCATCAAGGCAAACCGGGAGAAGATGCACCATAATCTTCACAACAGCCTGATGCTGGCAACAGCGCTGAACCCCTACATCGGCTATGAAAACGCCGCCAAGACCGTAAAGCTGGCCCACAAGCAGAACATTTCCCTGAAAGAAGCCTGTGTAGCGCTGGGCTTCCTGACTGCTGAGGAATTCGATCGGGTCTTTCACCCGGAAGCAATAATCTGAGAAAGCCACCCGGTATTTACCGGGTGGCTCTGCTTATTCTTCTTCAACTACTTCGTTCTTCACGACCGTTACATAGGAAACCCGATGGGCATCCAGCTCTGTCACGGTAATGTGCAGGTTTTCATAGGTGAAGTTCTCTCCTACTTCGGGAATACCGCCCAGCTGTTCCATCACCCAGCCACCCAGGGATACGCTTTCCGACTCGATCTCCACATCGAAGCAGTCAGCGAACTCATCCAAGTTTACCATGCAGTCAGCCAGGTAAGTATTTTCGCTGAGGGCCTTGAAGGATTCCTGCACCTCATCGTGCTCGTCCCAGATCTCGCCGACCAGCTCTTCCAGAATATCCTCCATTGTAACGATACCCAGGGTGCCGCCGTACTCGTCCACCACCACCGCAATATGGGTCTTGGCGGCCCGAAGCTGATTCAGAAGATCCCGGATCTTTTCGGACTGGTGGATGAAGATGGGGGGTGTCATCACTTCCTGCAGCGGCTTTTCCGTAATGCCGCTGTTCATATAGAAGTCCTTAATGTTCAGAACACCAACAATATTATCGATGTTTTCCTCATAAACCAGCAGCCGGGAGAAGCGGGACTGGGTAAATACCCGGGCCACCTCTTCCTTGTCGGTATCTACGCTGACCGCCTCCAGATCCGTCCGGTGGGTCAGAATGTCCTCTGCTACCTGATCCCGGAATTCAATGGCGTTCTTTAGAAGTTCCCCTTCACTTTCGTCAATACTGCCCTCCTGCTGGACCTCTTCCACCAGAAGTAGCAGCTCTTCCTGGCTCATCCTGGTCTCTTCGCTGACCTTAAAGACCTTGGAGATCAGCTTCTTCCACTGGGTAAACAGGAAGTTGATGGGTGTCAGCACTACCATCAGCAGGCGCAGGAAGGGAGCGCTGAACATGGCAAATTTTTCCGGATTATCCTTGGCAATGCTCTTGGGGGTAACCTCACCGAAGATCAGCACCACCACCGTTACCACCACCGTGGAAAGGGTCGCGCCCGCCTCCTGGTCGCCGTTCATAATTTTAACGAACAGCAGTGTGCCAATGGATGCGCCGGCAATATTGACGACATTGTTGCCGATCAGAATGGTAGAGATCAGCTTATCGTACTTTTCTTCCAGAGAAAGGGCCAGGTCTGCCTTCTTGTTGCCCTTTTCGGAAAGGGCCTTCAGCCGGGTGCGGTTCAAAGAAGAAAAAGCCGTTTCCGTAGCACTGAAATAGGCGGACATCACTACACAAAATACCATTGCCAATATACTGGGCAATAACTCGCTTAACATTTTATATATCTCCTTAAAAATTTGAAATTGATGAAAAATGGGCGCAAAAAAGACACACCTATTCCCGGAAAATGGGCGCAGGTATGCCGACCACGATCAAATTCAAATTATTACTACAATCACCGTCGCAACTGTCCATGAGCCCTATCGACCTCCTTTTTCC
>JAZQLG010000132.1:0-31793 GCA_045542575.1 Faecousia sp. | reverse complement strand
AGCCTTGCGTAGCAAGCCATTTTAACCCCTCATCCGTCAAAAATCAGAGATTTTTGCCACCTTCCCCCCAGGGGGAAGGCTTTGTTAAATATCATCACTTCATTCTGCTTTTTGACGGTTGGCGGCTTTTTTGACACTCTGTGGACTCACCTGATTGACAGGTGAGTCCTTTTTGCTATTCGTTTGCAGGGGTGGCTACCCGCACTTCAATGCCTTGCTGCCGGATCCGCTCCAGAGTAGCCTGGTCGGCACTGCTGTCAGTGATCAAAGCGTGGCACTGATCCAGATTGCAGATATGGGAGAAACCAATGTTTCCGATCTTTCGATGGTCGGCCACGATCAAGGTTTTTTGAGCCTGGGCGATCATTGCCCGGTCGATCATCACTTCGTTGGCATGGTAGGTGGTGATGCCCCGCTGGGGGTGCACACCGTCCACAGAAAGAATACTCCACTGGGGCTGATACTGCTGCAGCTGCTCCAGCGCATTTCCACCGTAGGTGAAGCCATAGTTGGGGTTCAATTCACCGCCCAAAAGGATCAGGTTGGTGTCCGGCTGGTGAGCCAGGTAATTGGCAACTGCCAGAGAGTTGGTCACCACATTCAGACGGCTTCGCTGGCTGATGATCTCCGCAACGGTGGCGGTGGTCATACCGGAATTGAAGAAGATGGTATCTCCATCTCGGATGAATTCTAAAACAGCTTTTGCGATGGCTTCCCGCTGGGCTTGCAGAGGCGCGGAAACAGAAAGGGGGAGTCCTTGATTTCCTGTCTGCTGCCTGCGGATCGCGCCGCCCTGGATCCGCTCCAAACGCCCCTCTGCTGCCAGGGCATCCAGATCGTTGCGAATGGTGACGGCTGTGGCACCAAGTTGGGTACTCAGGTCTGTTACAAACACCTGTCCGTCCTTGTTGAGCTTTTCCAGGATGGCTTGTCTGCGAATGTCGATTTTCAGTCGTCCTGCTGCCATACTATCACCTTACAGAGGCTTGTTGTTCAGCCGTTCACCCACCGCTCCGCCGGGGTGAATGAGGGCAAACTGCTCAGCCTGATAGCCGGTCTCCTCGATGAGGGCGGCCTGCAGAGCATGGAAGATCAGGCAAAGGGCGGTGGTAGAGGTGGTGCCCTGGGCGTTCCACTTATCGGTCTCCCGGTTTACATGCTGCTTCAGCACCACATCGGCGCACTTTGCCAGAGGAGATTCCAGGTTTTCTGTTACAGTGATGATCTTAACGCCCTTGCGCTTGCAGATGTCAGCGATGGGAAGCAGCTCACCGGTTTTGCCGCCCCGGGAAGCAAAGATCATAACATCTCCCTCCTGCAGGTAGCCGGAAGCACCGTGAACAGCCTCAGCAGGGGAGATGAAGCGGGCGGGACGCTCAATGCAGCAAAGCAGGTGAGCCATATGCTGGCAGATGATGCCGGAGTGACCGCAGCCGGAGGTGCCGATCCGGGTAGCGCCGGCCAGCAGGTCAACGGCCTTGCCAAAGGCTTCCGGGTCGATATAATCCTTCATCTGACGGATACATTCCATCTCAATGTCGTAAGCGCCTGTAATTGCCTGTAAAGTTTCTGCTTTCATAAAAACCACTCCTTAAATATTTGTTTAATTTATCATAACACAAATATTATTTTCTTTCAAGTTAAAAAACAAAAACAAAGCCGTAATCTTGCCCAAATAAGAAGGCTTAATTTGTGCAAACCGATAAAAATGGAAAAGGGCGTTGCGTTTTTAGGCCTTTTTCGTTATAATGGTAGCATATAAAATTATGCCTGTGCGCATAGGAGGAATTGCTTATGAATGGCTTGAAAGCCGGTTTTGCAAGACTTGATGTGACCCCTATGTTGGGGATTCCGATCCGTGGCTACTACAAGGTCCGTCTGGCTGACGGTGTACTGGATCCACTGGAAGCAAATGCCCTGGCGCTTTCCTGTGGCGGCAATACTGCAGTGCTGATCGCGCTGGATACCTGCGCCATCGACGAGGATGAGATCAACGCATTTTTGACAGCGGTTTCCGAAGCCACCGGCCTGCCGGAGCAGAGCATTGTGATCCACGCAACCCATACCCACACCGGCCCAAATCTGGATATTGACTCCGATAATGAGCTTATCAGAGAGCACACCCACAATCTGTGCCGGAAGCTGGGAGATGTGGCGAAAATGGCGATCGACGATCTGAAGCCCGCAAAAATGGGCTGGGCAGTGGGACAGGCCCCCAATATTGCCTTTATTCGCCGCTTCCGTATGAAAGATGGCAAGGTCCGCACCAATCCCGGTGTAGGCAATCCCGACATTCTGCATCCTATCGGCGAAGTGGATGAGCGGGTAGGTGTGCTCCGCTTTGATCGGGAAGGGGCACAGACCATCGTGCTGGCAAACTTTGCTGACCACCCGGACACCGTTGGCGATTGCAAGCTGACTGCCGACTGGCCCGGCTTCTTCCGCCGCACGATCGAGAAGTGCCTTGACAATGTAAAGGGCATCTTCTTTAACGGCGCCCAGGGCGATGTGAACCATGTGAATGTAAATGCCAAAGACGGCGACCTGAACGATATGTTTATGGACTTTGACGATGTATCCCGGGGCTACGGTCACGCCCGCCATATGGGCAATGTGGTTGCCGGCGCGGTGATGCAGGTTTACGACAAAGTTAACTATGTGGATGTAGACAGCCTGAAGTGTGTCCAAAAGACCATTCAGCTTCCTTCCAATATGGCAGATCCCTCTGAACTGCCGGAAGCACACCGCATAAATGATCTCTACGCTGCCGGCCGTCAGAACGAGCTGCCTTATGAAGGTATGGAGCTGACCACCGTGGTTGCCGATGCCTACAGAAAAGTGCTTCTGGAGAACGGTCCGGAGTTCTTCCCCCTGCGCTTAAGCGCTGTGGTCCTTGGGGACTTTGCGCTGTTGGGCATCCCCGGTGAGCCCTTTAATGCAGTGGGCCGTGCTATTAAGGAAGCAGAAGGCTACAAGATGGTTATGCCCTGCTGTCTGACCAATGGCTCCCGCGGCTATTTCCCCACCAAGGATGCCTACGATGAGGGTGGCTATGAAGCGAGATCTTCCCGCTTTAAGTCCGGCACAGCCGAGTTGATCGCGAAGGAAGCAAAGGCCCTTTTGGAAGAAATGCACCGTATTTAACAGGGTAACACCTGAAAAATAAAATAATTTTTTGGAGGAACAAAAAATGGAATTTAAAATGATTCAGAAAGAAATTCAGTTGCAGTCCCGTGGTTGGATCCCCACCTTCCATGACATTTCCATCGATGTACATAAGATCGTGGAAGAGTCCGGCATCAAGAACGGTACTGTTTCCGTGGTTTCTCACCACACCACCTGCTCTGTTATGATCCAGGAGTGCTCTCACGACTTCGATACCTTCGATCTGGAGTACCTGCAGCACGATCTGCTGGACATTATGCGTAAGATGATCCCCGACTTCGTAAACGAAGGCGACTACCGTCACCCCGGCCCCGTACACGCACAGTTCGGCCGTTATGTTGACGAGCCCGGCAACTTCACTTCCATGAATACCGACGGCCACCTGCGCTCTGTATTCTTCGGCCGCAGCGAGACCCTGACAATCAAGGATGGCAAGCTGGACCTGGGTGAATTTGCTCACATCTACTTCATCGACTGGGACCACGTCCGTGCCCGTCCCCGTCAGGTTAACCTGACCCTGTTCGGTACTACCGAAGATATGGGCGACCGCAAGCACAACAACGGTGAGGTCGTTAACACTCTGGGTAAGTTCCCCGCCGAAGAAAAGGCCTACATGGAGCAGTACGACGAGTGGAAGAAGAGATAATTCTCTTTGACCGTTTTTAGAAGCGCCCCCTGCGCTAAAAAGTATAGGAGCGTGAATGAGAATGCTCGCAATTATCAATGCTGAACTGGTGATGAAGGATCACTTTATCCCGGAAGCAGTTTTATTTGTGGAAGATGGCAAGATCACGGGCTTCGGCGAGATGCGGAACACTCCCATTCCCGATGGCTGTGAGATCCTGGATGCGGAGGGCGCCTATGTTGGCCCCGGTCTGATCGATACCCACAACCACGCAGGTGGAGGCAAGTGGGTGTTTGAAGATCCTGCCCATGCCGCACAGTTTAATTTGCAGCACGGCGTGACTGCTATGCTTCCTACCTTGTATTTCAACCAAAACAAGGAGAATCTTCTGGAGCAGATCGCCACTATGAAGGCGGCAATGCAGACTCCCGAATGTGCCAACTTTATTGGCCTTTATATGGAAGCGCCCTATATGAACCCCAAGTTTGGCGCTGACCGGGAGGGCAACCCCTGGAAGGGACCCATCTGCAAGGAAGATTACCAGCCCTTGATCGATGCAGCCGGAGATGCGGCCTTTGCCTGGTGCGTTGCGCCGGAGCGGGAACACATTGAAGAATTTGTCCGGGATGCCAAGCTGGCAAATCCCAAGGTCATTTTCACCGTTGCCCACTCTGAGGCCTCTCCTCAGCAGATCGAAAAGCTGATGCCCTACGGTCTTAAGGTAGGCACTCACCATACCAATGCCCCCGGTGATCTGCCCAAGTATCCGGAATGTCGGGGCGTTTGCGTAGATGAAGCGGTGAACTACAACCGTGAGATCTATGCAGAACTGATCTGCGACAGCAGAGGCATCCATGTGGATCCCTATATGCTCCGCCCTGTGCGCCGCAGCAAGGGTGACGACCGGATTATGCTGATCTCCGACTCCTGCGTTTTCGACGGCCCTGTGCCGGAAGGCTATGACGGCGTTACCGATATCAACTTCGACTTCGAAGGCGAGATCGCCGGCTCCAAGCTGACCTTAGATGTGGCCTGCCGGAATATGATGAAGCACACCGGTGCGTCACTGGTGGATGTGTTCAACTTTGCATCCTACAACCCGGCCAAGTGCTACGGCATGACCGACCGTGGCGAGATCGCCATTGGCAAGCGTGCTGACCTGATCTTCGTTGACCACAAAATGAATGTGAAAAAAGTAATTTTAAAAGGAGAAGTGCAATAATGAAAGACTTTATCGTCGATCCCGCAACCAAGTTTGATTTCCTGCCCCATGACTTTGTTCCTTTCAAGGACAAGGAAGTTTGCGAGCGTGTTCGCAAGATGAGCGGCAAGGAGCTGGAGCAGCGTGAGCCCTGGTGGCACCCTGAATTCCAGGTCAAGGTCATGATGAATCCCCATCCTGTCCTGATCGCCACTCTGTTCTCCCGCCTGAAGGCTGCTTCCGAAGCAGGCAAGACCTTCACCATGATCCTGGGCAACCCCGAGCCTGACACCTACATCCCCCTGGCACAGCTCATTAACTACTTCCGTGTTGACTGCTCCAAGGTACACCTGTTTGCAGAAGACGAATGGGCAGACCAGGATGGCAACATCGCCCCCATCACCTATGAGGCTGGTTTTGCTCACTCCATGATCAAGTATCTGTACTACCAGATCGACGAGGATCTGCGTATGCCTATGGAAAATGTCCATTTCCCCACCAACGCAAACATTAAGGACTACTCCAACATCATCAACGATATTTCCGAAGGCGGTGCTGACATCGCTTCCACCTCTCCCGGTTGGGCCGGCCATATGGCTTTCGTGGATCCCATCCCCGAATTCATCGGCTCCGGCGACATCGAAGAGTGGCTGAACCAGCCTGCTCAGATCGTCAAGCTGCACCCCATGACCATTATGCAGAACTCCCTGAACGGCACCTTCGGCCAGTCCGGCGATATCGCCAATGTGCCTCCCTGTGCCGCTACCATCGGACCTCTGGATGTAATGCGTGCTAAGGAGCGCATCGAAGTACACGCACTGGCTACCTGCGGTACTTTCTCCTCCTGGCAGAGAATGACCTCCCGTCTTTGCACCCACGGCCCCATCACTCCTTATCTGCCTTCCACCATGCTGCAGACCAAGAAGACCCAGGTCTACATCAGCGAGGAACTGGCTGCTCCCTTCGAGTGCTGGGAAAAGGTCGGCTACTAATTTTTCTCATTGTGACCCGGTCTGCTTCGGCAGACCGGGTTATGAAAAACACCGTTTTTTGTGCAGATATTGTCTGCATAAAAACAGATGCTTTTCGTAAAAGGAGTGTTCTGTATGTACATTGGCATTGACTTAGGCAGTACCAATCTGAAGGTGGCTCTGTATGATGAAAACTTACAGATGCTGGGGCAGGAAAGCTGCCCTGTAAATTACATTCGCAGCGGCAGCCAGATGGAGTTTGATCTGGTGCCTTATGGGGAAGACCTGTTTGGCCTTGTGAAAAAGCTGCTTGCACAGCACCCGGATAAGAAATTGAAGCGGATCGCATTTACCGGTCAGGCAGAAACCCTTGTGTGCCTGGATAGGGAAGGGAAGCCCCTCTGCAATGCCATTTCCTGGATGGATGAGCGCTCGGTTAAGGAGTGTGAGGTGCTGGCAGAAAAGTTCTCTGCGGAGGAGTGCTACCGGGTTACCGGTCAGCAGGCGGTAGTGCCTACCTGGCCCGCAACCAAAATCCTTTGGATGAAAAATAACCGGCCCGATGTCTATGAAAAGGTTGGCACCTATATGCTTCTGAAGGACTATATGGTGTACCTTCTCACCGGCAACATGTGCTGCGATATGTCCATCGCCACCTTCTCCTTCTATTTTGATATTTATAAGAAGTGCTACTGGCAGGAAATGCTGGATGCCATTGGCGTAAATAATAGCCAGCTGCCACCCCTGGTAGAGCCCAACACGGTCGTGGGTAAGCTGACGAAGGCAGCAGCGGATAAGCTGGGCACTGACACAAATGTGGAGGTAAATACCGGCACACTGGACCACTTTGCAGGAATGATCGGCACCGGCAACCTGAAAGCCGGCATTATGACCCTGTCTACAGGTACCACCATGGTGCTTGCCACTATGGCAAAGGGCGTTCCTGCCCCGGACTGCGGCATTGCTATGCACTACGGCTTCCTGCCGGATACCCATGTGATGCTCAGCGTGATGGAAAGTGGAGGTAACTGCCTGGAATGGTTCCGCCGTACCTGCTTGGGCGGCCTGGATTACGATACCATCAATAAGGAAGTAGCCGCCTGCGATACAGGCAAGAGCCTGCTGTTCCTGCCTTACATTACCGGTGTCAATCCTCCGGAATTTGACGCCCGGGCTACCGGTGTGTTCTACGGTCTGCGTCAGGAGCACACCCAGTTCCATATGGCAAGAGCGGTCATGGAGGGGGTCAGCTTTGCCCTTCGTAAAAACTGTGATCATATGGGCGCAAACGGCAGCCCTGTCCAGTCCATCATTGCCACCGGCGGCGGCGCAAAGAGCGCTGTGTGGTGCCAAATGCAGGCGGATATCACAGGCGTGCCTGTAATCGTTCCTCAGGTCACAGAGGCCGGCTGCCTGGGTGCGGCTATGGTGGCGGCAGAAAAGCAGGATTCCTATGTGCTGTCCGGTGAAAAGCGCTACGAGCCCCGCCGCAACGAAGTGCTGGAAGCAAAATACAAGAAATTCTGCAAGCTGTATACCGCTGTTTTGGAAACAGAAAATATATAAATACTTTTGGAAAGAGGTAATATTATGAGTAAAACCTGTAAGATCAAAGCGCCTTTCTTTGAAATTGGCCCCAAGTCCTATCTGTACGGCCAGGATGTGATCGACCTGGCAATCGCAGCCGACAAGGCATCTGAAAAGTATGGCGTGGATATCATTTTCACCACACCCATCGTGGAAATTGCCCGGGTGAAGGCTGCCACCAAGCACATTCATGTGTTTGCCCCCCATATGGACCCCATCGTTCCCGGCAGAGGCCTTGCCGATGTTCTGCCTGAGTCCCTGGTTGCCGCAGGCGCAGAGGGCGTTATGCTCAACCATGTGGAAAAGCCCCTGACCCTGGCTACTCTGAAGGCTACCATCAAGCGGGCTGAAGAAGTGGGCCTGACCACCATCGTCTGCGCTGACTCCATCGTGGAAGCCGGTATGATCGCCAAGCTGAATCCCGATATTATCGTTGCTGAGCCCAGTGAACTGATCGGCACCGGCCTGACCAGCGGCCCGGAGTATGTGGCTGCTGCTGCCAAGAGCGTTAAGGATGTGAATCCCGATATTCTGGTGCTGACCGCAGCCGGCATTGCAAACGGCCAGGATGTGTATAACACCATTATTGCCGGCGCAGACGCTACCGGCTCTTCCTCCGGTGTTGCCAAGGCTGCTGACCGTGCCGCTATGGTGGATGAAATGATCAGCGCTGTGCGCCGCGCCTGGGACGAGCGGAGCGCAAAGTAATGGACAGCACCCTTCGTGCCCACGCAGAGCAGATCGTAAGATCCGCGATCGGTGCAGTCCTTCCTGATGAAGCGGTTATCAGAGCCTTGGAGGGGAAGACCTTTCCCGGCAGAGTGATCCTGGTTGCCGCCGGCAAGGCTGCCTGGCAGATGGCAAAAGCGGCCTGGTCTGCTATCGGCCCTTCCATCACTTCCGGCATCGTGATCACCAAGTACGAACATGTGAAGGGACCTATCGGTAACCTTCTTTGCCTGGAAGCAGGCCATCCTGTTCCTGACCTGAATTCTTTTCTTGCCACAGAAAAGGCTCTGGAAATGACTGCAGAGTTAACACAAACGGATACGGTCTTGTTTCTGCTCTCCGGTGGTGGCAGCGCCCTTTTTGAAAGCTCTCTGGTAGATGAGGCGCAGCTGCAGGATATTACTGCCCAGCTTTTGGCAAGCGGTGCGGACATTGTGGAAATGAACACCATACGCAAGCGCCTTTCCCGGGTCAAAGGAGGCAAGTTTGCCCTCCACTGCGCTCCTGCCCAGATCTACAGCGTGGTGCTAAGCGATATTTTGGGTGATCCCCTGGATATGATCGCATCCGGTCCTGCCTGCGCAGATTCTTCCACTGCCGAAGAAGCGGTGGCGATCGCCAAGAAATACCGGCTGCGGCTTTCTGACCGGGCCTGGGCCTTGCTGCACATGGAAACACCGAAAGTGCTTACCAATGTGCAGACCCAGATCAACGGCTCTGTTCGCCAGCTTTGCCTGGCGGCGGCTGATGCCTGCGCAAGCCTGGGCTATACGCCCCATATCCTGACGGATATGCTTTCCTGCGAGGCAAAGGATGCTGGGGTTTATCTGGCAACCAGCCTGAAGCCCTATATTGGAAAAGGGGAGAATGTTGCTCTGATCGCCGGCGGTGAAACGGTCGTCAAACTGACAGGCAAGGGCAAGGGTGGCAGAAACCAGGAATTGGCTCTTTCTGCGGCACCTTTGCTGTCCGGGATCTCCGGCTGTGCCCTTTTTAGTGTGGGCAGTGACGGCACCGATGGCCCTACGGATGCGGCTGGCGGCTATGTGGATCATGAAACGGAAAATACCTTGACTGAGCAGGGCGTTTCCGTGGCAAAAGTGCTGCAGGACAACGATGCGTACCATGCCCTGCAAAAGAGCGGTGGCCTTATCATCACTGGCCCCACCGGCACCAATGTCAACGATGTCGCGGTTTGTCTTTATCGTGCAAAATAAGCGTAAAAAGCGGCTTCCAAGGAAGCCGCTTTTGTTACTTTTGCGAAAAAGTGAAAAAAATCCTATAAAAAGGTAAAATGATGCAAGACTTTTTCACAAAACTGTAGTATGATATGCTAAAAAAGTATAAGCGCCCCTTCGGGCAAGTGAGGTTTTACAATGGAAGCAATTAAAGTAGAGGACTTTTCCTGTTATTATAAACTGGATAAAGGGGGCTATGTAACGGCTCTGGATAAGGTCAGCTTTTCCGTGGAAAGCGGACAGATGCTTACGGTGATCGGCGAGTCCGGCGGTGGCAAGACCACTTTGCTTCGGTGTATGCTGGGACTGAACGAATACACCTCCGGCACCCTCCTTTTAGGCGGTGTCCCAGTGGAGGAATTGGATGTGGCGGATAACAATATGGCATATGTGCGCCAGGAGATCGTGCTGTATCCTCAAATGACGGTTTACGAAAACATTGCCTTTCCTCTGCGGGTGATGCACACACCCCAGGCGGAGCTGGATGCCCGGGTGAAGGCAATTGCCGAATCGTTGGACATCCGATGGCTTCTTACCAGAAAGCCGGGTCAGCTTTCCGGCGGTCAGCAGCAGCGGGTGGCGTTGGCAAGAGCACTGGTTAAGCGCCCTCAGTATATTCTCTTTGACGAGCCCTTTGCCAATGTGGACCCCGCTATGCGGGGACAGCTCCGGCTTCTTATTAAGAAGCTTCACGAAAAGGACAGTGCCACAATGGTGTTCGTTACCCACGATATTGACGAAGCCTTCTTCCTGGGTGATAAGATCCTGGTACTGGAAAATGGCAAGGTGGATGCCTTCGGTACGCCTGAAGAGCTCCGCACCTGCCGCACTTCGGCTCTGCTGAATGAGCATTTTGGACGAAAGAATACGGGGTATTTTGAATGAAAGCGAAGAAGCTGAAAAGATACAAAATTGCGGCTCGGGATTATGAGGCGTCCATGCTTCCTCAAACCCGCCGTGCGGTTTTCTTTGATGTATTTAAGCTGCAGTGGAGAAGATTGCTGATTTTAGGCGGCATCCTTGTGCTGTTTGCACTACCTTTGGTGGTACTGAACCTTCTGCGTGACGGCTACGCCATCGGCATTTTCTACAGTGTGGAGGGAGCAGGGGAGGAAGCGAAGAACCAGGCAGGCTTCCAGCTTCTGCTTGCGGATGCTTGGAAAAGTGTTTTCCAGATCGTTCCCTTTATGATCTTGGGCGTAGGCCTTGCAGGTGTTATGCGGGTCCTGCGGCAGTTTGCCTGGGGAGAAAATGTGTACATTCCCACAGATTTCGGCAGGGGCGTAAAGGATAACCTCCGGCCTATGCTGCTGCTTTCCTTCCTGGCGGGGGCTGTGCTGGCACTTTGCCATTTCCTTTATTATTTGGCGGTCTGTTATCAAACAGACAGAATGTGGCTGGTTTGCATTATTCCCAGCGCATTTTCTGCTCTCTTTGTGCTGCCGGTATTTACTATTTCGATTGTGATGATTCCCATTTATAACAACCCTTTAATGCAGATCTTCAAAATGGCCTTTTTTGTTTATGTAAAAGGCTTTGGTAAGGTTTTGCTGGGGGTTTTGCTGACCGTTGCCCTGAGTGTTGCCGGTATGCTTCCCAACACCTTCTGCCACTTCGTTTTCGGCCTTTTGGCTGCGGTCACGGCGCCCACCATCCTCTTGGGTTGGACGCTTTTCTGCTACAACCGTTTTGATAAGGATGTGAATCCCATCATCTGTCCGGAACTCATTGGCAGAGGTCTTTACATTCCGCCGGAGGAAGGCAGTGAGGAGTTTTAGGAATGAACTATGTGGAAAGGATCTTTCGGGATGAAATCGTAATTTCCCCTTATTGCGGCCCCCAGCCGGTTTACCAAAGAGGTGGCGTTGCCTATCCCGACAGAATTTGCGAAGAACAGTTCAGATTATTGAAAAACTGCGGCATCAATGTGGTCTTTGGCCACGAGGATCTGATGAACACGCCCACGCAGAGCAAAGCCTTTGAGGCGATGGATATTTGCCATAAGCTGGGTATGGGCTATATGGTCCGGGATGTGCTGTCCTATGAATATTGCTCCGACGGAGCAGATAAGACCCACTACAGCACTCTGACGGAAGCGCAAAAGCGGGAGCTGGATGAAAAATACGAAGCTTCTCTTCTCCGCTATAAGGACCATCCCGCCTTTGCCGGTGTAATGTTCGTTGATGAGCCGGGGGAATCCTCCTTTGAGGGCATTGCCCGGGGCAAGGCGGTTTTTGACAGGGTGTGTCCCGGAAAAGCCTTCTATGTAAATCTGTTTCCCTATTACATTTCTGCCTATACTTATCAGTACGGCAGAGAGCAGGGGGGTACCTATGTAGATCCACTATATACCCAAAAGGTCTACTCCAATCTGGACCGGTATAAAGTGCATCTGGACCGGTTTCTGAAAACCGTAGATCCCAAATTTGTTTCCTTTGATGCCTATCCCTTTGTGGGACGGAAAGAGGCAGAAAACGCCATCCACCGTTCCTTGTGGGATATGACCCAGTATGTGGCCTACACCTGTGCCCAACAGGGAAGGGAGTACTGGCATGTTTTGCAGTGCGGCGGCCGCTGGTGCAATGACTGGAATACCCGGATCACCACTGCGGCGGATGTGAATCTGCAGGTGTCCGTGGCCCTTGCCTATGGCGCAAAGACGCTGCAGCTGTACCCCGGGTGCTTCCCCAACTGCTGCATCGGCGGCATTGAGCACTCCAGCCTGATCGACGAATGGGGCAATCTGACCGAGCAGTATCCGCTGTTCCAATATGCCTTTATGCAGGTAAAGGCCATTCAAAAGCACCTGGTCCACGCAACCTTAAAGGGTATGATCGTAAGTGACAGCCCCTATTTCGGACTTCTGCCTTCCGCTGATAAGATCAGGGAAGTGGAGAGCCGGGATAAAAATGGGGAAATGGAGATCTTCGATGGCAGACTCTGCCCTGACGGCAATATGCAGCTTGCTGAATATAAGCACCTGAAAAAGGTGGAGTCCACCACCCAGTGCATTGTCAGCTGCTTTGAAAATGAGGAGGAAACCGTCTATTTCCTGTTCAACAACTCTGCTTATGCCGCATCCGATGTAACATTAACATTCGATGATAATTACCTCTACGAACATACCCAGCGCACCGTTACGGATACTTCTGAAGGAGAAACCTTAACCATTTATGCACTGCCCGCCGGTGAGAATGTGCTTATTCGCATTTTGGGCAAAAAGGAGAACTGATTATGCGTAGCTATCCCCAGGACGAAATTTTGATTATGCCCTATTGTGCCCCTCAGCCCGCATATACCTACAAAGGAGAGTATTTCCCCAGCCGCATCACAGAAGAGCAATTCCTGCTTTTGAAGAATTGCGGCATCAATATGGTGATGGGCCACGAGGATATGATGAACAGTCCTACTGAGGCTGAGGCCTTCAAGGCAATGGATATTTGCCACAAGCTGGGTATGAAGTACCTGGTTAAGGACTATTTGTTCTATGAGTACTACGGCACCCGGGACGGCCACACCCACTTTAATTACCTGACTGAGCAGCAGCGGGCAGACCTGGACCGCCGTATGGAAGCATCCCTGCGCCGTTATAAGGACCATCCTGCCTTTGCCGGTGTCCTTTTTATTGACGAGGTCGGTCTGGAGGGGATGGACGGCGTAGCAAGAGGTCAGGCTGTGTTTAACAGAGTCTGTCCCGGCAAGATATTTCTTGCAACGATGTTTCCCATGTATTCTTCTCCAAAGTGCTATCAGCACGGCTGGGCGGATCTGGATGTTCCCTTTAACGAAAAGATCCTGCCTTATAAGCAGGAAAATCTGGACCGGTTTAAGTATTATATGGAGCAGTGGCTGGATAAAGTCAGCCCGGAGATCCTGAATTATGACCTGTATCCCTTTGCTTCCGCGAAAAAGGCGGAAAATGCGGTCCATCAGGGCCTGTGGGATATGACCCAGTATGTAACCGCAGAAGCAAGAAAACAGGATAAACAGTACTGGCATACGCTGCAGTGTGGCGGCCGCTGGTGCGATGATATGCGAATTCGCATCACAAGTATGGGTGAGGTGAATTTGGGGATTTCCGTAGCGCTGGGGTATGGCGCACAGGCTTTGGTCTTATACACCGGTTGTTTCCCCAATTGCTGCTATGGCGGTATTGAGCACTCCGGGCTTATTGATATGCACGGCAATATCACTGAGCAGTATCCGCTGTTCCAGTATGCCTTTATGCAGGTGAAAGCCGTCGGCAAGTATCTGCTCAATGCCAAGCTAAAGGCAATGGTGCTGAGCAAAGCGCCCTATGCCGGTCTTATGCCTGAGCATAGCGTGATTCAGGAAATTGAAGACCGGGATCTTGGCGCCGGAAAGGGCATATTTGAAGGCAATTTCCACCGCTACGGCAATATTATGAGAGAAAACTATGGCGCGCTAAAAAAGATTGAATCCACCAGTCAGGCCATTGTCAGTTGCTTTGAAAAGGAAGGGGAGACCTTCTACTTCCTGTTCAATACCTCCCCCTATATTGCCACCGATGTGACCCTTACCTTTGATGACGAATATACTTACGAGCATACCCAGCGCACCGTAACCGACACTTCCGAGGGCAAGGCCCTTACGATCCACGCGCTGCCTGCCGGTGAAAATGTACTGATACGGCTGACACCGAAGAAACAGTAAGCAATGCCCGATGGGCTTAATTATGAACATACAAAACGGAGGAATCTTATGTCTATTTTTGCTAACGGAAATACCTTCCATCTGCGCACCAAAAATACTTCCTACATTATGGATGTATATAAGGGCTACCTGCGCCACCTGTACTACGGCAATAAGTTAGAAGACGATTGCTATGCGGCATTTTACAAGAACTATTTTGTGGGTAGCTATTGTGAAGCTGAGCCTGCTACCAAGGATGGCAGCACTCTGGAGGTCATTCCTCAGGAGCTGGGAATTTATGGTCTGGGTGACTATCGGGAAACGAATTTCTTTGCCCGGAAGGCAGACGGCGTTTGCACCTTTGATCTGAAGTATGAGGGCTATACCGTTTACGAAGAAAAGCCCAAGTTCAATATGCCCTGTGTCCGTGGTGGCAAGACTTTGGAAATCCGGCTGTGCGACCCTGTCACCAGAGTCCGGGTCAAGCTGTTCTATACCCCTGTGGAGGATGCGATCATCCGCCGCACAGAGGTGGAAAACCTTACAGACGGTGTCCTTACTGTGGAGAAGTTGGACAGCTTCGCTATGGATATTCCCAACAAAAACTATAGTATGGTAGGTCTGCTGGGCCGTTACGGCAGAGAACGGGATGTTTCCGTTCAAAGCATTGACTACGGTATTAAGACCTTCCAAAGCACCAGAGGCAACCTTTCTTCCCACCAAACCAACCCCTTCGTTGCTTTGGGTGAGAATGGTTATTATGAAAATGTAGGCGACGCGGTCGGTGCGGCACTGGTGTATAGCGGCTCTTTCCATATGAGCGTAGAAAAGACCCATAGCAGTGATCTGCGTGTTTCCGGCGGCATCAGCGATTGCAGCCTGAACTGGAAGCTGCAGCCAGGCGAAAGCCTTTCCTCTGCGGAAGCTATTTTGGTATATTCTGATAAGGGTATGGGCGAAATGTCCCGCCGGTTCCACGATGTTATTCGTGCAGGCATCATTGCGGAGCGGTATGTAAACGCCAAGCGCCCCATCGTCGCCAACACCTGGGAAAGCTGCTTCTTTGATTTTGATGAGGAGAAGCTAAAACTGTTTGTTTCCAATGTGGTCGGCACGGAGATCGATACCATTGTTTTAGACGACGGCTGGTTTAAGGGCCGCAATAACGACTGGACGAGCCTGGGTGACTGGGTCGTGGACGAAAAGAAGCTCCCCAACGGTCTGGAAAGCGTGATTTCCTTCGTTAAGGAAAATGGCTTTAAGTTCGGCCTGTGGTTTGAGCCGGAAATGATCAGCGAGGAAAGTGACCTTTACCGTGCACACCCCGATTGGGCGATTGCCGTTCCCGGTAGAGCATCTAAGCTGGGTCGTCACCAAATGCTTTTGGATATGTGCAACCCCGAAGTGGTGGCCTACCTGAAGGGCGTTTTCGACGATGTTTTGACCCGCTACGATATTGACTATGTCAAGTGGGACTGCAACCGTCAGATGACAGAGCATTTTTCTAATGCTCTGCCCGCAGACAGACAGGGTGAGCTGACCCACCGCTATATTTTGGGCGTATATGAAGTGCTGGACTATGTTACCACCAAGTACCCCAATGTCTTCATTGAAGGCTGTGCCGGTGGCGGCGGCCGCTTTGACTGTGCGATGCTGACCTTCACGCCCCAGATCTGGACCAGTGATGCCACCTGTGCAGAGGAACGGACCTATATCCAGTATGGTACAAGCCTTCTGTACCCCCTGTCTGCTATTTCTGCGCATGTCAGCGATGTTCCCAATGCCCACACCAATCGCTGTGCTTCTATGAAGACTCGGGCAGATATCGCTTCCGCAGCCGTCTTTGGATATGAAACCGGATTTGTCCATATGTCCAAGGAAGAAAAGGAAGAGGCCAAGAACTATGTGCAGCGCTATAATGAAGTCTACGATTTGGTGCTGACCGGTGATCTGTATCGGCTGAAAAATCCCTTTGAAAGCAATTACTTTGCCAATTTGATCCTGTCCAAGGAGAAGGACAGAGGCTTCTTTGTGTATTACCGTCGCCTGTTCTCCCTGTCCCTGCCCCAGGATCGTCTGTACCTGCAGGGCCTTGACCCGGAAGCTACCTACAATATTCCCGAGCTGGATATCACAGCCAAGGGTCGCACCATGATGGAATTTGGCCTGGCGATCGATCTGGAATGGCACGATTATGATAGCATTTTCTGCCACATCAACAAGGTTTGATAAAGGAGTACTCCCATGGCAAACTGGCTGAAAGACGCAGTCGTCTATGAGATCTATCCCCAGTCCTTCTATGACACCAATGGGGACGGCATCGGCGATCTGCAGGGCATTATTGAAAAGCTCGATTATATTCAGGACTTGGGCTTTACCGCTATCTGGCTGAACCCTGTCAATGAGAGCGCCTTTAACGATGCCGGCTATGATGTAACCGACTTCTATAAGATCGCTCCCCGCTACGGTACCAATGAGGACTACCGCCGCCTGTGCCAGGAGGTCCACAAGCGGGGGATGAAGATCGTATTTGACCTGGTGGCAGGTCACACTTCTGTGCATCACCCTTGGTTTACTGAATCAGCTAAGGCAGAGAAAAACGAGTTTACCAACCGCTATATCTGGACGGACAATGTTTTTGACGATCCTATTGGAGAGCTGGAGATCAGCGGTTGGGGAGAGCGGGAGGGTAACTATGTCACCAATTTCTTCTGGTGCCAGCCTGCCCTGAACTACGGCTATGCCCATCCCGATCCCAAGAAAAAGTGGCAGCTGCCTGTTGACCACCCCGATTGTATTGCCACCAAGGAAGAGCTGAAAAAGATCATCTATTTCTGGATGGATATGGGCGTGGATGCCTTCCGGGTGGATATGGCGGAGTCCCTCATTAAAGAGGATAAGGACGGCTCCTATATGCGGGCCTTCTGGAAGGAAGTCCGGGAGCATATGGAAAAGAAAAATCCCGATGTGCTGCTGATCGCAGAGTGGGGTAAGCCCACCAATGCCATTAACGCCGGCTTCCATTGTGATTTCCTGCTTCATAGCCAGCTGCCGGCGTATACCCGGCTGTTCCGGGCAGAGCCGGGCCGCAATACCACCCATTTCTGGGACGGTCACAGCTACTTCAATAAGGACGGCAAGGGCAATATCAACGATTACCTGGACCGCTTCCTGTTTGACCTGGAAAACACCCGGGGCAAAGGCTATGTAGGTATGATTACCGGCAACCACGATATTCCCCGCCTTGCTTACAAACGGGAGCCGGAGGAGATCAAACTGGCATTGGCGTTCCTGCACACAATGCCCGGTGTGCCCTTTGTGTACTACGGTGACGAGATCGGTATGGACTATATAGAGGGTATGCCTTCCAAGGAAGGCGGCTATAACCGCACCGGCTCCAGAACGCCCATGCAGTGGAACGAGGAGAAAAATCACGGCTTCTCCAGCTCCGATAAGCCCTATCTGCCTACCGACGACCGGCCCAATGCCCCCACGGTAGAAAAACAGAAGAATAACCCCAATTCTCTGCTAAGCTTCACCAAGTTCATTGTGAAGCTCCATAAGCAGGAAAAGGCTCTCAGCCCTGATGGGGATTTTGAGGTTATCCGGGCAGGCTACCCCTTTGTGTTTACAAGAAAAGCGGAGGATAGCACCATTTATGTTGCAATCAATCCTTCCCGGTATGACTATGCGCTGGAGGATCCCGGTGTGAAGGAGATCCTTTATAGCCAGAATGTAACCATTGCTGACGGTAAGGTGAATATGGCTGGCGTAAGCATACTGATCGCCCGAATTTAACAAGAAATCCGCCCTTTGCTTTCTGCAAAGGGCGGATCTTAGTCTTCATTGTATTTTTTCCGGGCTTTCCAGTAGCCTGAGTAGGAATTGTAGCCCACATAATGAGCAATTTCCGCGGAGGTCATGGTGGTGTTTTTTTCCAGATACCTGGCAGCCTGCATTCGCCGGGCGGTCAGCTCTTCCAAAAAGGTTCTGTTGGTTTCTTTCTGCACGACACGCTGCACCTGCTTTGTAGAAATGCCTAAATATTCGGCAACAGAAGCAAGGGTGATGCTTTGATTATAATGGGCATCCAGGTATCGCATAATCATACCCTCATAATCTCGGTTTTCCCGAATGACTGGGCCGTTTGGCCGCAAAATATCGCCCAAAAGAATATAAAAATAGGGCATTAGCGGCGCTAATGTACCATTTTTTTCGCTTTCCTGACAGGCGTTGCGAATCCCATCCAGAAAAGCAGGGGAGAGAGAAGAAAAAAGTATCTGCTTAGGTCCGCCCCGCAGGCTAAAGGAGATAAAAGTTGTGGTCCGGTTCGGGGCCTTTGCACTATGGTGCACCTTAGGCGGAATGTAAATATACTCACCGGCCTGTATCTGACGCTTTTCCGGGCCAACCGTGTAATCGGCACTGCCTGTAAGCAGAAGGTGAAGCTCGCCTTGCCGGTGATTATGGGGCGGTGTGATGTCCAGGCAGAGCGGTGGCAAGCAATGGGCGCACAGGATCTCCACAGCGGTTTTACCAAATTGTAATGTAAATGTAACCTCCATAAATTACCTTTCCAAAAAGGACAAAAAATTTTAGAAAATGTCCCAATTATCTATTGCAATCTGTTGCTTGTGAACTATAATGAGTATAGCGTTGAATACAGGGAAAGTCAATGGAATAATAGGACGGTGAGGGAAAATGGGCAACAAAACCAGGTTCTATTTTATCAGTATTCTGTGGAATCTTGTATTTATGGTATCCGGCGGCGCCATCCTGCAGACGGTCCTATTGGAAATAGGATTTGGGGAGGAAAACACCAATCAGTTCTTCGCCATTATGCAGGCCGTGCAGATCGGCACCATTTTGCTGTTTTCCTTTTGGGCAGACAGAGTTAAAAAGGTGATAAGGGCATATGGCTTGTGCCATGCCAGTGTGATCCCGCTTCTGGCACTTGCGCTGATCATTTGTTCCAGCCGTACGCAGTATAATGGTACGATGTATATCCTGTTTTTGAGTGCGGGAATCTTTTTCAATATCTTTTATGGGGTCTCCACAGTGATTGCCTTGAAGCTGCCGTATCTGATAATGGATATGCACGATTATGCCAGAGTTTCCGCTGTCACAGGTCTTTTGGGCGGCATAGTGGCACTGGGCTACTCGTCGCTGCTTTCTTATTTACAGTTCCGTTTGGATTTCTTCCAGCTAATGAGCGGGGCCTATGCTCTGACCTTCCTGCTGCTTATGGGTTGTATGATCGCGACCTTTACCCTTAGGAAGACCCACCATGTTGAGGTAAGCAAGCGCAGGCCTGCCGCACAGATCAATTACTTTACCTATAAACCCTTTTCTAAATTGATCATTCCCAATGTGATTCGGGGCTTCGGCAGCGGCATACTGGGTATGGCAGTAACAGTTGGCTATTATGTGGGCAGCCTGAACAGCCAAAGCGCCTCTGTGCTGGTCGCAATCGGAAACCTGGTGACGATCCTTGGCTGCGCGGTATATTCACTGATTGCAGGCAAGGTCAACGAGAGAACCATTATTTTGGCTTCTGCTGCCGGCGTGTGCATCTTTATGCCCATGATGACGGTGTTTTCCACGACAGCCACCTTCCTTGTGTTTTATGGCATTGCGTGCTTTTTCCGGGTGTTTGTGGACTATGGCATCCCTGTTGCGGTGACGAGGATCGCCAACTATGAAAATATGGGCCAGTACAGTGCAGGCAGAATGCTCCTCAATTCTCTTGGCACAATGCTCTCCGGCTTTTTGTGTGTGCCGATGTTCCGCCTGTTTGGCGTAAATATTACAATGGTGATTTCTGCAGTGATGCAGTTGATTACAGGCATATCTTACTATACATATATGAAAAAGAACAACATCAGATAGGAGTGCAAAACAATGAAGATTACCCTTGGTGAAGAACAGGTCGTAGCCATCGGCCCACGTATGGAAGATTCTTATTGGGGACAGTTTCAGTTTGTATTTTTGATGAGATCCGATGAAGGAAAAATAGTCATCAAATTCCACAACGGTGATGATGTGTGGGAAGAACTCGGTACTGCAGATATGTGGTACGCAACAGAGAATTGGGGAAATACATGGACCCAGCTGAAAGATGTATCCTCCGTAAAGAAGGGCACACTGCTTCCTAACGGAGATTTTTTGCGGGGAGACGGCCGCGTTTCTGTTGCATTGGATCTGAATAAGATCAAAGCACCCGTTCAAATCGGTAACTATACAATTCCCAGCGATGATCTCCATGCAAAATCCGAAGACATTAACAGCCTTCCTTTGCCCAGAGGGCATTACTATGATATCTGGAAGCAGAAGCACTGTATTTACCATGTGGATCAGCTTCCCGACGGCCTTTATGACCATCTGCATAGCTGGCCCATGGTCCGTACCCCCGCAGGTCAGACCAAAGAGCAAAGTGAATGGGCAGAACTGAAGAATTGGGACAATATTGGCATACCGATGGTATTCCCCAACGACCAAAACGTGGCAATTCCGCTGCTTCCGCAGTACATTGGCCGCAATTTTAAGATTGGACCGGATGGAACTTTGTGGGCGGCAACCTACTGGCAGGGCCTAAATCCCCAAAACGGTGCGTTCAGCCCCTATGCAGATACCTTCGTGCTGAATTCCACGGATAACGGCCACAGCTGGACGCTGCAAGGCCACCTGCCCTATATCCCCGATAACAATGAATACGAATACGCCTTTATGGCAGGCGGCTATGACGAGCCTGCATTGGAATTTATGCCCGATGGCTCTATGATCATGCTGCTGCGTGTGACAGATGTGTTCCGCGGGGATAAGGAATGGGCGCCCTCCTATATCACCCGTTCTACAGATCAGGGAAAGACCTGGTCTAAGCCCGTCCGCTTTGACGACGTGGGCGTGTTGCCTGAAACTTGCCGGCTTGGAGATGCCACCCTTGCCATCTACGGCAGACCCGGTATCTATGTCCGTGGCACCACCGATCCTGCCGGTATGAATTGGGATGATCCGGTGGAAGTGATGACCAATAAAGACCGCAGTGGTCTGATGAACGAGCCTCCTGTGCGCCCCAATTTCCATCAGTGGGCAGGCTCCTGCTGCAACTGCTCCATCCTTGCTTTAGACGATACCCACGCAATGATCGGCTACTCCGACTTCTACCATCTGTGTGAAGACGGTGTTCGCAGAAAGAGCATCAAAACAAGAATCGTGACCATTGAAAAGTAATCTGAGGCCACCGAAAAATTTTTCTTTTCGGTGGCTTTTCTGCTTGCAAAAAAACACATTTGTGTTAGAATGATGTAGGATATGACAAAGGGAGGTAAGACCTTGAAAACGGTTATTTTGGTGCGTCACGGGCAAAGTACTACCAATGTGCAAAAAGCCTTTACCGGGCAGTTGGATGCGGCCTTGACCCCTATGGGAATTGCCCAGGCAGAGCGAATGGCCCAGTATGTGGCCCGCTATCCTGTGGAAAAGGTCTATGCCAGCTCCCTTCAAAGAGCGATGGATACCGCTGCCCCCATTTGCCATATGCTTAATTGCCCTATGGAAACCAATGACGACCTGCGAGAAATTTATGCAGGCCTGTGGCAGGGCCTTTCCTTTGAGGAAATTGGTGAGCGCTACCCCGATGAGTATGCCGTCTGGCGGCAGGATTTCGGAATGGCCTGTCCCAATGGGGGAGAATCCTGTAAAGAGCTTTTTGACCGTGTTATAAAGACCTTCCGCCGCATAGTGGAAGATACCCCGGAAAGGGTGATTTGCATTGTTTCCCACGCCACGCCAATTCGGATGATCGAAAGCTATATTACCTACGGAAGTGTTGACGGTGCGGCGAAAATAGCTTGGGTGCCCAACGCTTCTGTAACGGTCTACGACTATGACGGCACTTTTCATCTGCAAAAACAGGGCGTAAGCGATTTCCTGGGTGAAATGCAAACCAACTTACCAAAAAACATATAGGAGTGCTATTTATGACAGAAAAGTATTTAGATTTTTTAGGCCTTACCATCTATCAAATCTACCCCCGCAGCTTTTGCGACAGCAACGGTGACGGCATCGGCGATCTGCAGGGCGTGATCTCCAAGCTGGATTATTTGCAGGACTTGGGCGTGAATGCCATTTGGCTTTGCCCCTGCTACAAAAGCCCCAATGTGGATAACGGCTACGATGTGGCAGACTACCGGGATATTATGGACGAGTTTGGCACCATGGAGGATATCAAAGCCCTGATCGCCGGACTTCACAAAAGAAATATGAAGCTGATCATGGACTTGGTTCCCAATCATACGTCCTCTGAGCATAAGTGGTTTATTGAGTCCCGCAAGTCTAAGGACAATCCCTACAGCGACTACTATTACTGGTACGATACCCCTCCCAACGATTGGCAGAGCAGCTTCCTTGGAAGTGCATGGCAGTATGATGAGCAGCGTGGGCAGTACTACCTTCATTCCTATGCGCCGGAGCAGCCGGACCTGAATTGGGAAAATCCGGCAGTGGTGAAGGAAATGCAGGATGTGGTGGACTTTTGGGTAGACCTGGGTGTGGACGGCTTCCGTATCGATGTGGTTGACCAGATCTCCAAGGATATGAATGGGAACAACTGGTTTGGCCCCCATTTGCATGAGTATATCAATGCCCTGTTCGGCAGAGAAAAGGTTTCCCATATCTTCACCGTAGGTGAGTGCTGGGCGAATGATATTGAAGAAGTCCGCCGTCATTGCGGTGCTGACCGGGGAGAGCTTTCCACACTTTTCCAGTTTGATCACCAGCAATGCGGACGGGACGGAAAATACACACCCAAAATGCAGAGCATCCGTGACTTTTGGAACATTCTGAAGCAGTGGCAGCTGCTGACCCAAAAAGAAGAGCTGCTCTATAGCCTCTTTACGGATAACCACGATAACAGCTGGTTTATCAGCCGTATGGGGGATATGGAGAACAGCCGCTATGAAGTGGCTACCTGCGTGGCGGCCCTTTTGTATCTGATGCGTGGTGTCGGCTTTATTTATCAGGGCCAGGAGCTGGGTATGATCAACTCCTGCCATAATTCCATCGAAGAATTCGACGATGTGGAAAGCATCAATTATTACAAAGAGAACATCGCAAAAGAACCTGTGCAGGCTGTTTTGGATAAGATCAACTTTGGCGGTCGGGATAACCCCCGCAGACCGATGTGCTGGAGTGGGGAAGAAAATGGTGGCTTTACCGCAGGCAAGCCCTGGATTCCCGTGAACATCCACTATCCTGAAATTAACCTGGAAGCAGAAAAAAAGGCGGAAAAATCCGTTTGGCGGTTCTACCGGGAGCTGCTGCACCTGAAAAACCGGGAGAAGGCATTGCAGGCAGGTACCTTCCGGGTAGTATGCGACGAAGAAAATTACTGCGCTTACAGAAGAATTTGGGAAAATAAGACAGTTACGGTTGTTTGCAACTTTGAGAAGGCTTCGCAAATTCCCGGTATAGCGGGCAAGAATTTGCTGCTTTCCAATTTCGGGTATGCAACGAAGGAAAGCGACCTGTTTGCTCCTTACGAAATTGCTGTCTATGACGGAGAATGATTATGAAATTTGAGAACACTGCGCTGATCACATACCCTTCCGTCTGGGCAGTGGGGGATACCTACCAGATTTTTGTGCCTGTGAACACTTCCACTCTGATGTGGGTGAATGTGGCGGGGGAGAACTACTATGACCACACCAATGGCATTATCCGCTCCGATACCCATATCCATAAGATCACAGTACCTATGGAGGAGCTGGACAAGGCCGGCAGTTACACGCTCTGCTACCGGAAAATGATCGATAGAAAGCCCTATTTTCCTGTGACCGAGGAAACAGAATCTTTTACCTTCTCCTTCTATCCTTATAAGGGCGGCAAGGCCAATATCTATCACTTGGCGGATACCCACAATCGCATTGACGGCCCTGTAAATACTGGCAGCTTCTTTGGGGAGGATTTGGATATCCTGATCCTGAACGGTGACATTCCTGATCACAGCGGTGACATTCAGAACTTTAATGCGATCTATGAGATTGCCGGTCAAATCACCAAGGGCGAAAAGCCTGCGATCTTCTCCCGAGGCAACCACGATACCCGGGGCTTCTATGCTGAACGGTTTGCAGACTTTACCCCTACAGACCGGGGTGTTTCCTACTACACCGTTCGGTTGGGCGACCTTTGGTGCCTGGTTTTGGATACAGCGGAGGATAAGCCGGACGATCATCCTGAGTATGGCAACACCGTATGCTGCCACAGCTTCCGATTGGAGCAGACCCGCTTCCTGAAAAAGGTGATCGCCAATGCAGATACCGAGTACAATGCACCCGGCATAACCAAGCGGATGATCATTTCCCACACACCCTTTACCCGGATAAACCATGCGCCTTTTGACATTGAGCAGCCCCTCTATAAAGAGTGGATCGGACTGATAGGGGAGCATATCAAGCCGGATTTCTATCTGTGCGGTCACCTGCACACTTGCCAGGTGATCCGTCCCGGTGATGCAGAGGACAGCTTCGGCCAGTCCTGTCCCACAGTGGTGGGCGCCATTCCCTTCCGGGAAGAATGGGATAAATTCCACGCCTGCGCCATTACATACGGCGATGATATCATCGTCCGGTTTACCGACCAGGACAGAAATGTTTTGGAAACCCATACTTTATAAGCAAATGCAGGAGAAGGGCGGCATCACCCTTCTCCTGCTTGTTTTTTCTCTTGTAAATATGGAAGAATTATGTTATACTACTAAATTGAAAGATTATGTTTAGGAGAATCCCTATGTCTGATTTGGTACAAGAGATTAACCGGCGGCGCACCTTTGCCATTATTTCCCACCCCGACGCCGGTAAAACCACATTAACTGAAAAATTCCTGCTTTACGGCGGCGCGATCGCCCAGGCCGGTGTTGTTAAGGGAAAGAAAAATTCCCGCTCCGCCACCTCCGACTGGATGGAAATTGAAAAGCAGCGTGGTATTTCCGTTACTTCTTCTGTTATGCAGTTCCAGTATGGCGGCTTCTGCATCAACATTTTGGATACCCCCGGTCACCAGGACTTTTCCGAAGATACCTACCGCACTTTGATGGCGGCAGACTCTGGGGTGATGGGGATCGACGGTGCCAAGGGCGTTGAGCCCCAGACCAGAAAGCTGTTTAAGGTCTGTGCAATGCGGCACATTCCTATCTTCACCTTCATTAACAAGATGGACCGGGAGACCCGGGATCCTTTCGACCTTTTGGATGAAGTGGAGCGGGAATTAGGCATTGAAACCTATGCCATGAACTGGCCCATTGGCTCCGGTAAGGACTTCCAGGGCGTTTATGACCGCGCAGAAAGCCGTCTGCTGTTCTTCTCCGGCGTATCCGGCAAAAAACGGGCGGACAAGCTGGAAGTGGATCTGTATGATGAGCAGGTAGCGCAGCTTCTGGATTCAGAAGAAAAGCATCAAAAGCTGATCGAGGATGTGGAGCTGCTGTCTGCAGGCAGAGAGCTGGATCTGGAGGAGGTGCGCTGCGGCAATTTGAGCCCTGTGTTCTTCGGCTCAGCGCTGACCAACTTTGGCATTGAGCCCTTCCTGGCGGCATTCCTGAAGCTGACACCCGCGCCCTTGGCCCGGGTGGCTGACTGCGGCACCATTGATACCTTCAGCCCGGATTTTTCTGCCTTTGTTTTCAAGATCCAGGCCAATATGAATAAAGCCCACCGGGACAGACTGGCCTTTATGCGTATTTGCTCCGGTAAATTCCAAAGAGATACGGAATACTACCATATGCAGGGCGGAAGAAAAATGCGGCTTTCCCAGCCCCAGCAGCTGATGGCAGCAGAGCGGGAAATCGTGGAAGAAGCCTACGCCGGCGACGTGATCGGCGTTTTCGATCCGGGCATTTTCTCCATTGGCGACACGATCACTGTGCCGGGCAAAAAGTTCCTCTATTCCGGCATCCCCACCTTTGCGCCGGAGCATTTCTGCCGTGTCAGTGCCAAGGATTCTATGAAGCGCAAGCAGTTTGTGAAGGGTACGGAGCAGATCGCCCAGGAGGGTGCTATTCAGATCTTTAAGCTGCCCAATTCCGGTATGGAAGAAGTGATCGTGGGCGTTGTGGGCACTTTGCAGTTTGATGTGTTCCAGTACCGTATGAAAAATGAATACGGCGTGGACCTGCGTATGGAAATGCTACCCTACGAAGAGATCCGCCTGATTGCCAGCAGCCCCTGCCCCCTGGACGAATTGAATCTCGGCTCTGATGCAGAACTGCTGGAAGATTACCGGGGAAGAAACCTTTTGGTGTTCTCCAGCTTCTGGGCCATTGATTTTACTATTCGCAGGAACCCCGGCCTTGTGCTGCAGGAAATTGTTGTAGCTGAGGGTTAAAGAGAGATTAAGGAGGAAAAACTATGGTTGTGCAGGTTTTTCAGATCATAACAGCGGTGATGGCCGCCATCCTGTCCATTATCTTTTTCTATCAGGTAGCTTATTTGTTCGTTCCGATCCTGGTGCGGAAAAAGCGGAGCAAGAGAGGCACTGCCCAGGAACATTCCTACGCAATTTTGATCGCTGCCCGGAATGAGGAAAAGGTGATCGGCCATCTTCTTGACAGCATTCGCAGCCAAAAGTATCCCGCAGATAAAATCACTGCTTTCGTGGTGGCTGACAACTGCACCGACGCTACAGCGGAAATTGCCCGCCAGGCAGGCGCTGTCGTCTACGAGCGATTTAATAAGCAGCAGGTGGGCAAGGGCTATGCGCTGAATCATCTGCTTTCCAAGATCGACGAGGATTACGGCTGGGACAGCTTTGATGCCTATATGATTTTCGACGCAGACAATGTGCTGATGCCGGATTATATCCGCCAGATGAACCGACTCTGCGACGATGGCTTCCAGGCCTTCACCGGCTACCGCAACACCAAAAACTTTGGCTCTTCCTGGATTTCTGCCGGTCACGGCATTTGGTATCTCCACGATTCCTGCCACCTGAGCCAGTCCCGTATGCGCCTGGGTCTTGCCTGCGCTGTTACCGGTACCGGCTTTGGCTTCACCAAGGAACTGCTTAAGGAAATGGGCGGCTGGAATTACTTTACCCTGACAGAGGATATCGAGTTTAGTACCTGGTGCTGTGTTCGCGGTATCCGGATCGGCTATTGCCATGATGCGATTTTGTTTGACGAGCAGCCGGTGAAGCTGACCCAATCCTGGCGTCAGCGTACACGCTGGGCCCAGGGTGGTATCCAGGTTACCTTCCGCTATACGAAAGATTACGGCAAGGGGCTCAAAAAGGGTGGTTGGATCGGCTGGTCCACCTTTGAAGCGATCACCCTTTCCCTGTGGGGCCTGGGCTTCGGCTTCCTAAGCGCTGTGATGGGCCTTGTGACCGGCATTTTGAGTGCCGGTGTGATCGGCGGCGTAGTGGGCACGCTGGTGGGCACAGGCGGCACCTTCCTTTCTATGATGGCAATGGCCGCCTGGACGATGTTCACCGAGCGCAAGCGGATCTATGCCACCACCTGGCAGAAGATCAAGGGCCTGTTCAGCTTCCCGCTGTATGTACTGACCTGGCTTCCCATCAGTGTGTTGTCGGTCTTCCGCAAATTCGAGTGGGTGCCTATTGAGCACACAGAAGCTATTTCTGTTGACGCGCTGGAGAAAAAGTAAAATCTGTCCGGCACGAATATTTCGTGCCGGAATTTTCTCTTTCGGTATTATTCAAAAAAAGTTCGCAATTTCTTTAGACTGTCTTTAATTTTGCAAATTAGAATAGGGGCATAAACCCGAAAGGAGCATCACATATGCCTTTTGACGAAAGCAGTGAAGCAATGGAAAACCCGACCCAGGAAACCATGGAAGAGGTAGCTGCGCCAGCAGAGCAGCCCGCCTGTCAGGCACCTGCGCAGGAGCCTTCTTCCTATGTGGTCAGCGGCGATCAGCCTGAGGTGGACACCACCTATGCCTATGTATATAAAAAGCCCAAAAAGAAAAAGGGCTGGACCACCGGCAAGGTAGTTGCCCTTGTGCTTGTTGCCTGCATTTTTGGCAGTATTCTTGGGCTGTGCGGCGCTTATTTTGGCTTGCAGCTACTGCCGGAAGATAAGCGTCCCGGCAGCAGCACAACTGTGTACCAGGGAGACCGAACGCCTGGTGAGCTGAACATCGAAAATGTGAACACCGGCAAGGCAATGACGCCCACGCAGGTGTATGCCGCCAATGTGAATGCAACGGTAGGCATCAGCACCTCTATTGCCACCACCAATTACTGGGGCTATCCCACAACGGCTGCGGTGTCCGGCTCCGGCTTTATCCTGACTGCTGACGGCTATATTGCCACCAACTACCATGTGGTGGAAAACGGCAGCTCTATTCGTGTTACCCTCTTTAACGGTCAGGAGTATGAAGCGCGCCTTATGGGCTACAACGAGAGCAAGGATATTGCGGTGCTGAAGGTAGACGCTGCCGGATTGCCCTGCGTGGTACTTGGCGATTCTGACCAGGTGCTGGTAGGCGAGCAGATCATGGCCATCGGCAACCCTTTGGGCGAGCTGACCTTCTCCCTTTCTGTGGGTGTTGTCAGTGCGGTAAACCGGGAAGTGCTGTTTGAGGAAGGCAACAAGATGAAGCTGATCCAAACAGACTGCGCCATCAACTCCGGCAACTCCGGCGGTGCTATGTTCAATGCCTACGGAGAAGTGGTGGGCATTGCCACCGGAAAGTACTCCGGCGAAACCGGCAGCGGCAGCTATATCGACAATATCGGCTTTGCTGTTCCTATCAACGATATCAAGGCAATGGTGAAGCAGATCATAGAGAAGGGTTACGCATCCCGGGCATACCTGGGCATCACCTTCACAGATGTGGATGAGAGAATGCAGTTCTACGGTGTGCCCAAAGGCGCATCCATCAGCGCTGTGGATAAGGATTCGCCTGCTGAACAGGGCGGCTTGAAAGCTTACGATGTAATTACGGCCTTCAATGGAGAAAAGGTGGAAAATAAGGAGGATCTGGTGGCGGCAGTGGATGCCTGCGCACCTGATCAGAAGGTAGTTATTTCCATTTACCGCTCCGGCACTACCATCGATTTGGAAATCACTCTGGGCGAAAAGATCCTTGCATCTGAATATTAAGAAAAACGGAGTCAGTTTACTGGCTCCGTTTTTATGCTTGATTTTACGGTAAATATAAGTATAATGGTACTATCCTTTTTGAAAGAGGGTACGAAGATGAATAAGATCTACATACCGAAAAACTATAAGCCCATTCTGGATGCCTATGACACCCAGCGGGCGATCGCCTATATAAAGCAGACCTTTCAGGAAGAATTTGCCGGCGCGCTGAACCTGAAGCGGGTGTCTGCGCCCCTGTTCGTTACGGAAGAGTCCGGCCTCAATGACAACCTGAACGGTTATGAGCGGCCTGTCAGCTTTGATGTGCCTGCAGTAGGGGAGGATGCCCAGGTGGTCCATTCTCTTGCCAAGTGGAAGCGGCTGGCACTGAAACGGTATCATTTCAGCGTGGGCAACGGTCTTTACACCGATATGAACGCTATTCGCCGGGACGAGGAGCTGGATAATATCCACTCCATCTATGTGGACCAGTGGGACTGGGAAAAGGTCATTACCCGGGAAAACCGGAATTTGGACTACTTGAAGCTGATCGTCCGTGCCATCGTCAATGCCATTTGCAGTACCAATGACCGGCTTCATGTCCGCTATCCTCAGCTTCGGACGAATCTAAGCCGGGAGGTCTCCTTTGTCACCACCCAGGAGCTGGAGGATATGTACCCTGAGCTTTCCGGCTCTGAGCGGGAAAAGGCCTATGTAAAGGATCATCCCACTGCCTGCATTATGCAGATCGGCGGTAAGCTCCGCTCCGGTAAGCCCCACGACGGCAGAGCCCCGGACTATGATGACTGGAGCTTAAATTGCGATATCTTCTTCTGGGATGAAACGCTGGGAAGAGCTCTGGAGATCTCTTCTATGGGTATCCGTGTGGATGAAGAGGCTATGGAGCGGCAGTTAAAGCTTGCCGGCTGCGAAAACCGCCGGAATCTGCCCTTCCACAAAATGCTTTTGGAGGGCCAGCTTCCGCTCACCATCGGCGGCGGTATCGGTCAGTCCAGACTTTGTATGCTGATGCTCAGCTGCGCCCACATCGGTGAAGTGCAGTCCAGCATTTGGGACGAGCAAACGGTAGCAGCCTGCGAAAAAGCAGGTATTCCCTTGCTGTAAATTAAAATCGGTGCAGACAAAATCTGCACCGATTTTTTATAGAAATACATCACACACAAGCATAACGCAGAAGCCAATCAGCAGGGAATAGGTGGCACCTCGCTCACTGCCATGGGCGTGGGTCTCGGGAATCATCTCGTCGCTGATCACATAGAGCATCGTGCCGCCAGCAAAGGCCAGGGCGAAGGGCAAAACAGCAGATGCTACACTGACGGCGAAGTAGCCGATCAGGGTGCCGATCACCTCAATAAAGCCTGTAAAGGCCGCCAGAAGGAAGGTCCGTTTTTGGCTGATACCTACTGCCAGCATTGGCCCGATGATCACCATACCTTCCGGTATGTTCTGCAGGGCAATACCGCCTGCGATCAAAATGGCAGAGGAAGGATCGTCTGTGCCAAAGCTGACACCGGCGGCGATGCCTTCCGGCAGATTGTGGATGGCAATGGCAGTAATGAACAGAAGAACCTTGCTCACATTTTGGCTGTTGGGATGGGCTTCTATGTCTGTGCCCGCCAGCTTGTGCAGATGGGGAACGGCCTTATCCAGCACATTGATGCATACAGCACCGGCGAAAATGCCTGCCACGGTAATGAGAATACCGTACTGTCCGCCGTAATCCAGGGAGGGCAGGATCAATCCCAATACGGCTGCAGCCAGCATAATGCCTGCGGCAAAGGATAAAACGATATCGCTGAATCTGTGGGATATTTTTTTGAAAATAAAACCGATAACAGTGCCAAGCAGCGTTGCGCCGCCCACACCCAAAGCGGTGAGTAAAACAAGTTCCATAGTGCTACCTCCTATGCTTATTATAGCGGGTTTTGCCTGTCTTGCAACAAAATTTTCCCCTTTCGTTGTAATTGCCGGGAAAATGTTGTATACTAAAAGAAAAAGGAAAGGGGCAGCATATGGAAAACAGACAGGATATTTTTGACAAAATAATGGCGCTTCCTATGTTTTCTTCTTTTGCGCCCTTCTATAAAAAACACAAAAGCGTGCTGCTGTACCTTCTGTTTGGCGGCCTTACCACCCTTGTGAGCATCGGCACCTTTGCGCTGTTATTGCCGGTTATTGATGCGCTGGTCGCCAATATCCTTTCCTGGGTGGCTGCAGTTTCCTTCGCTTATGGCACAAACCGTACCTGGGTCTTTTCCTCGAAGGAGAAGGGAACAGGTGTTTTTCGAGAAATCTGCGCCTTCTTTGGCGGCCGGATATTCACCTTGGCATTGGAAGAGGGGATCCTGTTTCTGTTTATCAAGCAGCTTTCCTTTGACTCTCTGAGCGTGAAAATAGTTGCTCAGCTTGTGGTGCTGGTGCTGAATTACATTATCTCTAAATTTTTTGTTTTTCTAAAGAAATGAAAGAAGCCTCGCCGGTTGGCGGGCTTCCTTTGTCAGAA
>JAZQLG010000131.1:0-4772 GCA_045542575.1 Faecousia sp. | reverse complement strand
GATGGTCTGCTATTTCTCGGTTCGTATGCCCGGATTCTCGCATTGCTATGATGACTGGTTCTATTGTAGTAAAGTGTGTGTATTTTCGCTTAGACATAATAACGCCCCCTCATGTAGTTATTATCCTACATAAGGGGGCGTGTTGTCTATTGTCCGTTTTTACTGGAGCTGTTCACTGGCAACACGCTTTTTGCATATTCTTTACAGCCGGCTGACCAGCGCCAGCATATCTTCCTTGTTGCACACCCCGGTGTGCAGCTCTTTTGCCTGCTCCAGGCCGGTGAGGTTTTGGGGGATCTCTACCCCGGTCAGTGCATGGAGCCGTTCCATCTGCCGGAATTCGTCGGTCAAACCGTGCTGCTCCAAAGCGCCCAAAACAGCGGTGGGGAACTTATAGGGCGAAGCGGTGGAAAGGACCACCATGGGGGTCTGATCCCCCGTCCGGTTTACATACTCTTCTGCCACTGCCCAGGCGCAGGCGGTGTGGGTATCGCAAAGGTAGTTTTGTGTCTTCCACACTCTGCCGATCACTTCCTGCGCCCTTTCATCGGTGCAGTAGCCGGGCCAGAACTGCTCCTTCAGCTCTTCCAAAATGGCAGGTGTTACCTGATAAACGCCTTCCGCGTTCAGCTTTTCCATATAGCCTTTTACCAGGTCCGCATCCTTGCTGATAAAGTAGAGGAGCCGCTCCAGGTTGGAGGAGACCAAAATGTCCATAGAAGGAGAGATGGTCTTATGTAAGGGCCGGCGGCGGTCATAGCAACCGGTCTGCAAAAAGTCCGTCAGCACATTGTTGGCATTGGAGGCACAAAGAAGGGTCCCCACAGGAAGCCCCAGCTGCTTTGCTAAGTAGCCCGCCAGAATGTCGCCGAAATTGCCGGTGGGTACAGAGTAATTGACCTTGTCACCCAATTTGATTTTGCCAGCCTTCAGAAGGTCGGCATAGGCCTTGAAATAGTACATCACCTGGGGGGCCAGTCTGCCAATGTTCATAGAGTTGGCGGTGGACAGGCGGTTGGCTGTTCCGGGCAGGATGTTATTTTGGGATGCGGCAAAGATCTTCTTTACCCCGGTTTGGGCATCGTCAAAGTTGCCGTTTACACCGGAAACCGTCACATTATTGCCTTTTTGGGTCACCATTTGGGCTCGCTGCACCCGGGAGACGCCGCCGTCGGGATAGAATACGCAAATTTTTACGCCGGGCACATCTGCAAAGCCCACCAGAGCGGCCTTGCCGGTGTCGCCGGAGGTGGCGGTCAGGATCAGAATATCCTCCTTGACCCCCTTCTGGGTCTTCGCCTGCACCAAAAGATGGGGAAGCATACAAAGCGCCACATCCTTAAAGGCAGCAGTAGGGCCGTGGAACAGCTCCAGCACCCGGAAATCACCCACCTGGACGGTGGGGGTCAGATCCTTCCTGGAGAACTTGCCCCGGTAGGCATTTTCCACCAAGGTATCCATGTTTTCCACATCAGGAAGCAGGGCAGAGAGGATCTTCTTCGCCATAGAAAGGGTATCCCCTTCCAGGCAGTCCTGCCAGTCAAAGGCGGGCAGACTTGCCGGCACCAACAGGCCGCCATCCGGGGCAAGGCCCTCCAGCACAGCCTGGGCACTGTCCATTTTCAAACTTTTATCTCTTGTAGAATGGTAAATCATACAAAACGCTCCCATTTTCACAGGCAAATTTCTTTTATTTTGCCCCTTTTCAATGTTTTTTGCCAGTATTGCAATTTAATTAGGTATATGATATACTGTTTCTACCAAAAAAGCAAGTGTTTCCCCCAGGAAAGCAGTTTCTTTCGGGAACAGATTATAGGAGGTATTCTTATGCGAATCGGACTTCTGGGCTTCGGTACTGTAGGCAAGGGTGTTTACGAGCTGACCGGTGCAAGAAAGGATATGCAGGTAGTCAGGGTTCTCTGCCGCAAGGAGCGGACACTGCCCGATGCCATCGTGACCCACGATTTCCAGGATATCCTCAAAGACGACAGCATTGACACCGTGGTAGAAACCATCGGTGGTCTGCACCCTGCCAGAGAATATGTGATGGCAGCTTTGGAAGCAGGCAAGAATGTGGTCACCGCCAACAAGGCGATGATGGCCCATTTCTATGACGAGCTTTTGCCCCTGGCAGAAAAGAAGGGTGTATTCCTGCGCTGCACCGCCTCCGTTGGCGGCGGCATCGGCTGGCTCAGTGAATTGGAGCGGGTCCGCCGGATCGAGACCATCCGACAGGTGGGCGGCATTATGAACGGCACCTGCAACTATATTCTGGACGCCATGACCCGCACCGGCGCTTCCTATGAGGAAGCCCTTTCCCAGGCGCAGGCCCTGGGCTATGCGGAAGCTGACCCCTCCACCGATGTGGACGGTATCGACACCTGGCACAAGCTGATCGTTTCGGCAAACATTGCTTTTGGCGCCAGCCTGGATATGGCAGGCGTGCCTGTGGCCGGCATCCGCAACATCCAGGCCAAGGATGTGGAGCAGTTTACTGCCCACGGTCTGGTGTGCAAGCTGATCTCCACCGCCAAGAACCGGGATGGCTCTGTTTGTGCCTATGTGCAGCCCACCCTGGTCCACAAGGGCGACCCGGAAGCTGCTGTTCCCACCAACTATAACCTGATCACACTGGCAGGAAACACCTCCGGTCGACAAAGTTTCTTCGGCCAGGGCGCAGGCCGTTACCCCACCGCATACAATGTAGTGCAGGACTGTATGGACTTTATCAATGGCAAGGGCTTCTACTGCCGCTACGGCAAGAAGGTCACCATTATCAATAACGAGAAGTGCGCCTATTATGTCAGCGGTCGGGTAGATGCCTGGCTGGAGGGCCACACCAAGCTGAAGTGGGGCCACGCCGCCATTACAGAGCCTGTTTCCGTACACGATATGCACCAGTGGCTCCTGCGGAATCCCGGCGCCTTTATCGCCGCCCTGCCCACCGGTACGGTCTGACTTTGAATTCTCTCTTTTGAAAAGAGGTATAGTATGCTGAAAGTAGTAAAATTTGGCGGCTCCTCTATGGCAGATGCGGGCCAATATCGGAAGATCCGGGAGATCCTCCTGGCAGATCCTTCCCGCAAGGTGGTGGTCGTATCCGCCGCCGGCAAGCGCCATAAGGACGACCACAAGATCACCGATTTGTTATATCTTACCTATGCCCATACCCAGTACGGTGTGGCCTGCGACCCGGTCTTTGACCAGATCGTTTCCCGCTACCTGGAGATCCGGGACGAACTGGGCATTCAGATGGACCTGGAAAAGGAATTCGCGGTTCTCAAAAAAAGGCTGGATGCCAAGGCCGTTTCCCAGGACGAACTGGCAAGCCGGGGCGAATACTTCTCCGCCAAGCTGATGGCCGCCTTCTTAGGCTTCCGCTTTGTGGACGCCGCCGACTGGATCAAGTTCAAAATGGATGGCACCGTTGACCAGGATGCCACCTACAGTGCCTTGGCTGCCCAGGATGTGGGGGACGGCATCGTCATTCCCGGCTTCTATGGCCTGATGCCCGACGGACAGATCCACACCTTCAGCCGTGGCGGCTCCGATATTACCGGCGCGCTGGCTGCCGCCGCGCTGAACGCAGATGTGTATGAAAACTGGACCGATGTTTCCGGTATTCTGATGGCAGACCCCCGGATCGTGGATGATCCCCTCTCCATTCCCGAGGTGACCTACGACGAGCTGCGGGAATTAAGCTATTCCGGCGCCCAGGTCCTCCATGAAGGCACGATTTTCCCTGTCCGTGAGAAGAATATTCCCTTGAACATCCGCAACACCAACGACCCGGAGCACCCGGGCACCATGATCCAGGAGAGCTTCCCCACCGTTGCTGACCCGGACCGGTTCGTTACCGGCATCACCGGCAAGAAGGATTTTACCATCCTTTCCATGTCCAAGCGGGGTATGAGCAATGAGGTAGGCGTGCTTTGGAAGCTGCTGACCATCTTGGAGCGGCACAACATTTCCATTGACTATGCCCCTAACGGCATCGATAACGTTTCCGTTGTTATGTCAACCGCCTCTATCGCACCCTGCCTGTATACCATTTTAAGTGAGATCGAGCAGGAGCTCCACCCGGACGACCTGAAGGTCCACGACCAAATTGCCGTGGTCGCCGCCGTAGGCCGCCATATGGCCTTCCGTCCCGGTACCTCCGGCAAGGTCTTCGCCGCATTGGGCAAGGCCGGTGTGAACATCCGTATGATCAACCAAGGCCCCGATGAACTGAACATCATCTTCGGCGTGGACAATAAGGACTTTGCCCAGGCCATCCGGGTCCTCTATGATAGTTTTGCAAAGTAAGCAAGGAGAGATTGGAAAATGAAACTGTATACTGTTGCTGTCCTGGGCGCCACCGGTGCCGTAGGTCAGGAAATGATCAATATTTTGCAGGAAAGAAATTTCCCCGTTGGAAAGCTCATTCCTTTGGCATCTGCCCGCTCCGCCGGCAAGACCATCCGGTTTAAGGGCGAGGATGTGACCATCGAGCTTGCCTGCGAGGAAGCCTTTGAAGGCGTGGATATCGTGCTGGGCGCTGCGGAAAACGACATCGCAAAGAAGTTTGCCCCTGCCATTGTAAAGGCCGGCGCTGTGTTTGTGGATAACTCCTCCGCCTTCCGTATGGACCCGGAAGTGCCCCTGATCGTGCCGGAAGTCAATGCCGAAGATGCCAAGAACCATAAGGGCATTATCTCCAACCCCAACTGCTCCACCATCATTACGGTAACTGCCGTCAATGCGCTCAATAGCCTGAGCCCCATCCGCAC
>JAZQLG010000130.1:0-14478 GCA_045542575.1 Faecousia sp. | reverse complement strand
GATGCTATTAAGCGTGTCACCGGCTATGAGGTGGAAGGCAAGGCCAAGGAAGCAGACGGTGTGATCCACCTGATCAACTCCGGCGCTTGCTGCCTGGATGCCAATGGCGCAGTGAAGGACGAAAAGGGCAATGCAGTCATGAAGCCCTGGTACGAAATGACCGAGGCTGACCAGAAGGCTGTTACCGATAACTCCACATGGAACTATGCAGACCTGGGCTACTTCCGCGGCGGCGGTTACTCCTCCCGGTTTGAGACCAAGGCAGAAATGCCTGCAACTATGATCCGTTTGAACCTGGTGAAGGGCCTTGGTCCTGTTCTGCAGATTGCAGAAGGTTGGACGGTCAACCTGCCTGAAGAGGTCTCTGACACCCTGTGGAAGCGTACAGACTACACCTGGCCCTGCACCTGGTTTGCTCCCAGAGTGACCGGAGAGGGCAATTTCAAGTCTGCCTACGATGTGATGAACTGCTGGGGCGCAAACCATGGCGCTATCTCCTACGGCCACATCGGCGCCGACCTGATCACCCTTTGCTCTATGCTCCGTATTCCCGTAAGCATGCACAATGTACCGGAAGACAAGATCTTCCGTCCTGCAGCCTGGAATGCCTTTGGCATGGACAAGGAAGGCCAGGACTACCGCGCCTGCGCTGCCTACGGCCCTCAGTTTAAGAAGTAATCAGGGTCGCCAAAGTGTTTTGGAAATGGATATGTGCCCATAGTCGCTATATCAATAGGCAGGAATGCCGGGCGTGTTTTTCGTTTCCTGAGAAAAAATTAGCCCCCCAAAAGTTCCAAACTTTTGGGGGGCATATTAAAGCACTTGTATTTTTATTTCACAACGTTTGTGATGGTGGCACTGCCCACCACCAGATCACCTTCATAGAGAACAACGGCCTGGCCTGGGGTCAGTGCCCGCTGGGGAGTAGAGAAGATGACCTTCATTTTTCCGCCTTCCAGCGGATAAACAGTGGCTTCCTGGGGCTTGTGGCGGTAGCGGGCCTTTGCCGTGACGGTAATGGGTCCTTCCAGCTTTTCAAAGGGTAAAAAGTTTACATCCTCTGCGATCAGGGTGGTTGCAAACAGTCCTTCCTCCGGCCCTAAGGTGACGGTATTGTGCGCCATATCCTTGGCGCAAACATACATCGGCGTGCCCAAAGCAATGCCCAAGCCCTTCCTTTGGCCCAGGGTATAGTTGACTGCGTTTTGGTGTTTACCAACGACCTTGCCTGTAAGATCAAGATACTCTCCCTGGGGATAGGGCTTGCCGGTATAGCGTTTCATAAAGGCAAAATAATCGCCGTCGGGAATAAAGCAAATATCCTGACTGTCTTTTTTTGCAGCTGTTACGAAACTCTGCTCCTGGGCGATCCGCCGCACCTGCTCTTTTGTAAGCTCTCCCAAGGGAAAAAGAACATGGGACAGCTGATCCTGCCGCAGACCTGCCAAAAAGTAGCTTTGGTCCTTGTTTTCGTCCGGTGCTTTGTAGAGCAGAAACCTGCCGGTGCTTTCGTCCTTTCGAATCCTGGCGTAGTGACCTGTCACAACATATTCGCAGCCTAAGGCCAGAGCTTTGTCCAAAAGGAGGCCAAACTTGATCTCCTTGTTGCAGAAAATACAGGGATTGGGAGTCAGGCCTTGTTCGTAAGCGTCAATAAAAGGCTCCACAACCTTCCGGCAAAAGGCGTTCTGTTCCTCAAAGGTGTAAAAGGGGATCGCCAGCCTTTGGGCAACCAGGGCTGCATCCCGGGCAGGGGAGGGGATATCTGTTTTGCCTAAAAGAGCTTCACTGCATAAAAGCATGGTGGCGCCAACGCAGTCGTAGCCGGCCTTCTGCATTAAAAATGCAGCCACGGAGCTATCTACACCTCCGCTCATTGCAATCATTGCTTTTTTCTTATGCAAGGCGATCCCTCCCTTCGATCTGTTGTTTTTACTGTAACATATCCGGCCTGTAATTGCAACAGGTGTTCCTTTTGTAATTTTTGGATACCCCCTATATCCTGTGACATATTGTAATGAACGGACACAATATATAGGATAAATGCGCTGAAACTGGCAAAATATGTAAAAAATAGAAACTTTTACAGGGAATAAATAGTAACAAATATGTAATTTTTTTGGCTGGAGGGGTTGAAAAACGGGAAGGCATCTGCTATAATGGCGACGAATTATGATGAAGAAGGAGCGCCGAGACGATGAAAAGACTCATTTGCCTGATGATGGCAGTGGCGATAATTTTCAGTTTATTCATGCTGCAAAGCCCCGCCGTCCACGCAGAAGATGGACAGGCTGGCCAGGAAGTGCTGAATGAAACGCCGGATGATACACCTGCGGATACATCTGCGTCTACCCCGGAGCCCACACCGGAAGCTACACCTGAGCCCACGCCGGAATCTACACCGGCATCGACTCCCGAGTCCACACCTGACCCTGAGGCACCCAGCGGTGGACCTTTTACTTTCAGCAAGTCCGGTATTTCCGTTGTTAAGAGTATGGAAGGCTTTACCCTGTACCCGGAATGGGATTATGCCCAGTGGACAGTTGGCTACGGTACGAAATGCCCTGCGGACAAGCTCAGCTACTATAGAGAGCACGGTATTTCCCGGGAAGATGCAGAAACACTTCTGACTAAGGAAATTGCCAGCTTTTCTTACGAAGTAAACAAGTTTATCAAAAAGAACGAGCTGAAGCTGACCCAAAATCAGTTTGATGCGCTGGTTAGCTTTTCTTATAATGTAGGCTATGCCTGGATGTACGATAAGGACGGCACGATGTACAATGCCATTATCGAGGGAAAAACAGGCAATGAGCTGATTCGTGCCTTCGGTCTGTGGAGCCTTGCAGGTGGCGATGTGCTTACCGGCCTTCTGCGCCGCCGTTTGGTGGAAGCCAATATGTACATAAATGGCGTGTACTCCACCAGTGCTCCTGCAAACTACTGCTATGTGCTCTATAATCCCAATGGCGGCACAGTCAGCCCCAAGTCTCAGTGCTACGATGCCAATGATCCTGCGCAGATCCGCAATAACACCATCAAAAACGGTGAAAAAACCTTTGTGGGCTGGTTCACTGCAAAAGTGGGCGGTCAGCAGGTAACGGTGCTGGATGCCAGCGTCAGAAACAAGACCCTGTATGCCCGCTGGTCTGAAAACGGCGTGGTCGAAGACGGCGCACTGGAAACCCCTGTAACGGTGACAGTGAATACCAACAATGTGAACCTGCGTAACGGTCCCGGTACCAATTACGGTATTGTTGGCACTGCCCATACCGGTGATACCTTTGTGATCACCCATACGATGCAGGGAGGAAGCTACCTTTGGGGCATGTTTGAGGATGGCTGGATCGCACTGAAATATACCAATTTTGATGAAGTGAGTAATCCGGTTCCGCCTGAAACACAACCGGAAACCACACCTGGCGAAGAGCCGGAACCTACTCCCGGGCCTTCTGTGGAAGCAACACCGGATACTACCCCTGCACCTACGCCGGAACCTACTCCCGAACCTACACCGGAGCCTACCCCGGCACCGACTCCCGCACCCACTCCCAAGCCTTCTGAAACAGATCCCCCCATTGACGATACACCTGTCACGAATAAGCTGATGGGTACAGTTAAAGTCCCCTCTGCGCTGATGATCCGCACTGGCCCCGGTACAGGCTACAGCTCTGTTGGAAGTCTGAAAAACGGCACCAGAGTGGAGATCTTGGAGCAAAAAGATGTTGGCACTATGGTATGGGGCCGCATCGACCGTGGCTGGGTCAGTATGACCTATGTGGAGCTGGACAAGCAAGAAGAGCCTGATGTACAAAAGTATCTTTTCACCGGTAAGGTGAACTGCTACTGTCTGATCGTCCGTAAGGGCGCCGGCTCTTCCAATGCAGCTGTTGACTATATCTACAAAGGCGATCATGTAGAGGTCTTTGAAAAGAAGTCCGTCTCTGGCGTTGAATGGGGTCGGATTGAAAACGGCTGGGTATGTCTTGACTATATTACCCCTGATGAGGCTGTGGACGATAATCCGCCTGCACCGCCTGTAACAGAGCCTCCTGTCACGGAGCCGCCTGTAACAGAGCCTCCTGTTACAGAGCCTCCTGCGACGGAGGATAAGAAGGTAACCGGCACAGTAAACGCAGATCCCAATCTGTGTATTCGGAAAGGTCCCGGCACCTCCTATGGCGTTGTGGGTGCCTACTATTCCGGCAACAAGGTTACCATTCTGGAGCAGACCACTGTGGGCGGCATCACCTGGGGCAAAACCGACAGAGGCTGGATCAGCCTGACCTATGTTGTGCTGGACGGCAAGGTGACCAAGACGGTGGATTGCAGCTGTCTGATCGTCCGCAAGGGTCCCGGTACTTCCTACGGCGTTGCCAGCTACCTGTACTATGGTACGAAGGTGGAAGTGTTGGAGCAAAAGCTTGTTTCCGGAACCCCCTGGGGCAGAATAAGCAGCGGCTGGATCTGCCTCGACTATACAAAATAACGGCTTTTTTACTCCGTCACCGGCTGGTGACGGAGTAAAGTTTACGCTTATTTCCTTGCAGACACACAACTGTACGCCCTGCAAAGACAGGGTTTTTCCTGCATTTTCCGGAAAAATCCCACTATTTTGTGTAATTTGCACTTATTCTTGAGGGCGGCCCATATCGGTTTTTGCGAAAATCACAAAATAGGCATTGAAATCCTGCATTTCATCGTGTATAATAGTCCTAATGTTGGTGTAATGCACCAATGAGTGGAGGGGGGAGCCCTTCCTGAAAGGAGATTGAACATACTATGATCACAGCAAACGCAATTCGTAATGTCTGCCTTCTGGGCCACAGCGGCAGCGGCAAGACCGCCCTGGCGGAAAGCTTGCTCTACATGACCGGTGCCATTGACCGAATCGGCAAGAATGCCGATGGCAACACGGTTTGTGACTACGACCCTGAGGAGATTCGCCGTAATATTTCCATTTCCACCGCTCTGGTGCCGATCGAATACAAGGGCGCAAAGATTAACTTGCTGGATACTCCCGGTGCCTTTGATTTCTCCGGCGCTGTGGTGGAGGCTCTCCGTGCTGCTGACGCAGCCATCATCGTCTGTTCTGCCAAGGATGGCATCACTGTCGGCCTGGAAAAGGCATGGAAGTACTGCCAGGACCGGAATATGCCCTGCTTCATCTATATTTCCAAGGTGGATGAAGACAATTCCGACTACAATGCCACCTTCAATGCCCTTCGTGAGCGTTACGGCAACAAGATTGCTCCGGTTGTTGTTCCTATTTGGGATGCCAATAAGAAGGTTACCGGCATCATCGATGTGCTCAACAAGCGTGCTTACGAGATGCAGAACCTGAAGCGGGTGGAGATCGCTGTTCCCGAGGGCAAGGAAGATGTTATTACTGAGTTTAACGATGCCCTGAAGGAATCTGTTGCAGAAACCAGCGAGGAATTTATGGATAAGTTCTTCGGCGGCGAAGACTTTACTTATGCTGAAATGATTAAGGGTATGCACAAGGGCGTTCTGGAGCGCTCCTTGTTCCCTGTTCTGTGCGGTTCCGGTGTGAACTGCCTGGGCAGCCTGATGCTGATGGACCATATCATCGACCTGTTCCCCAACCCCATTGAAGGTAACTACCATAAGGCCACCAAGGCCGACGGCAGCACCGAAGAGTTTGTTGTATCTCCCGGCGGTGTTCCCTCTGCCTTCGTATTCAAGACTGTTTCTGACCAGTACGGCAAGTACTCCTTCGTGAAGGTACTGTCCGGTGACATCACTTCCGATACTACGCTGGTCAATGCACGCACCGGTGAAACTGAAAAGCTTGGCCGTATGTACGCAATGTGCGGCAAGAAGGCTACGGAAGTGAAGAGCCTGACCTGCGGCGACATCGGCGCCATCGGCAAGATGGATAAGGTAAAGACCGGCGATACCCTGTGTGATCCCCGTAAGGTGGTCAGCCTGAAGGGCTTGCCTTATGCGCCCACTTGCTATTCTATGGCTATTTCTCCCAAGACCAAGGGTCAGGAAGAAAAGGTTGCTGCCGGCCTTGCCCGTCTGAATGAAGAAGATCCTTCCTTCAGCCTGGTCAATAATGCCGAGACTCACCAGATGGTTCTGTCCGGTGCCGGTGATCAGCAGCTTGATGTGCTGGTTTCCAAGCTGAAGAGCCGCTTTGGTGTGGATGCAGTGCTGGCTCCCGCTAAGATCGCTTACCGTGAAAAGATCAAGAAGACTGTTCAGGCCCACGGCCGTCATAAGAAGCAGACCGGCGGTTCCGGCCAGTTCGGTGATGTTTGGATCCGCTTCGAGCCCCATGAAGAGGGTGACGAGCTGATCTTCGATGTAGAAGTTGTTGGCGGCGCTGTTCCCAAAAACTTCAACCCCGCTGTTGAAAAGGGCGTGCAGGAAGCCATTTTGAAGGGCCCCCTGGCCGGCTATCCTATGGTTGGCCTGAAGGCTGTTCTCTACGATGGCTCTTACCACCCTGTGGACTCCAATGAAATGGCGTTTAAGCTGGCTGCCATCCTTGCTTTCAAGGAAGCAATGCCCAATGCAATGCCCACTTTGCTGGAGCCTGTTGGTGCCCTGGCTGTTACTGTCCCCGAAAGCTATGTGGGCGATGTAATGGGCGATCTGAGTAAGCGCCGCGGCCGCCCCATGGGTATGACCCCCGATGCTGACGGCAACACTGTAGTAGAAGCCGAAGTGCCTATGGCTGAAATGAGCAGCTATGCTATCGACCTGCGTGCTATGACCCAGGCCCGTGGCAGCTTCACTTTGGAATTCGTCCGCTATGAGGAAGTGCCCAAGGCTAACCAGGCTAAGATCATCGAAGAAGCTAAATCCGAAGAATAAGCAAATAAGAGGTGCGGATTTTCCGCACCTCTTTCCTTTTTTGCCTGCCGCTGTTAGCGGTGGGTATTTTTGTGGCAAAAAGGGGAGAAAAAGGAAAGAAAGGCTTGCAATTATGGCAGTTTTCTAATATAATAAACTGATTGAATTTTTGCTTTTGTGAGGAAATTGCGGTGTATTTAAAATCATTAGAAGTGCAGGGCTTTAAGTCCTTTCCGGATAAGACCGTGATCCGCTTTGGCGACGATATTACTGCCATCGTTGGACCCAACGGTTCCGGCAAATCCAATATCTCTGATGCCATCCTGTGGGTTATGGGCGAACAGAGCAGCAAAACCCTCCGCGGCGCCAAAATGGAAGATGTGATCTTCGGTGGCACCCAGAAGCGGGCAGCTGTTGGCTTTGCAGAAGCCACATTGACGCTGGACAATACAGACAGAGCCCTTTCTTACGATGCGGACGAGGTAATGATCACCCGCCGGTACTACCGCAGCGGTGACAGTGAGTATTACATTAACCGCCAGTCTGCCCGCCTGCGTGATATCAACGAGATGTTTATGGACACCGGCCTGGGCAGAGAAGGCTATTCCAATATCGGCCAGGGCCGCATTGATGAGATCCTGTCCCTGAAGAGTGCCGACCGCCGGGAGATCTTTGAGGAAGCGGCAGGTATTTCCAAGTATCGCCACCGCAAGGAAGAAACGGAACGGAAGCTGATGCACACGGAGGAAAACCTCACTCGTATTGGCGATAAGATTTCCGAACTGGAGCTGCAGCTGGAGCCTCTGCGTGTTCAGTCTGAAAAGGCCAAAAAGTATCTTGCCTATCGGGATGAGCTGCAGGGTGTGGAGGTTGCTGTTTGGCTGGATAAGCTGGACAAGCTTTCTGCCGATGCCAAAAAGGCTGCAGAGGACTATGTTTCTGCTTCCTTTGTCTTGGGCCAGGCCCACGAAGAAATCGATAAGCTCTATGAAGATACCGTAACCCTGTCTGCCACTTTGCGCCAGAAAAGTGAGCAGATGGAAAGTCTGCGGGTGCAGGTGAGTATGCTGGAGGGCGCCCGGCAGCAGCTGGAGGGCCAAATTACCGTGCTCCAGGGCAGCATTCGCAACAATGAGGAAATCATTTACAGAAACCAGCAGGACCTGGAAGGCCAGGAGGACCGGAGCAGCGGTATTGCTGCCCAGCTGGAGCAAAATGACCGCCGAATGGAGGAAATTGCCGCTTCTTTGCAGGAAAAGCAGGCAGTTTTGGATAAACTCCAGCAGGAGCTGGCAGCCATGACTGCCAATGCCCAGGGTATGACCCGGCAATTCATGGAGCTGCGCAGTGCGGAAGTACAGTACACCGGCGACCTGTCTGCCCGGGAAGCGGATCTGCGTGCTTTGGAGGAAAGCGGCAAATTGGCAGTTAAGCGCCAGACAGAGCTGGACAGCGACCTGGCTTCCGGCAAGGAGCGGCTGGAAAGTGCCCGACAGGAGCAAACCGCTTGCTATAACCTTTTGAAGAAGGCTCGGGAGGAAGTCCTTGCCGCCAATAACGCCATTTCCGGGTACACTCTGCGTCAGCAGACCCGGGATCGGAGAGTTCAGGAAACTGCCGGTCAGGCAGAAGAGAATAAGAAAAAATTAGATGCTGTCCAGGCCAAAGTCAATGTATACAAGGCTATGGAAAAGGACTTTGAAGGGTATCATAAGTCTGTAAGGATCGTGATGCAGGAGGCCAAGAAGGGTGTTTTGCGGAACATTCACGGCCCTGTTTCCCAGCTGATCCGCACAGATGATGCTTATACTGTGGCGGTGGAGATCGCCCTGGGCGCCGCACTGCAGCAGATCGTTGTTGATACAGAAGAAGCGGGCAAAGCCGCCATCCGTCACCTGAAGCGTACCGACGGTGGCCGTGCCACCTTCCTGCCCCTTTCCGTTATTGAGGGAAGAAAGCTTACAGAAAAGGGCCTGGAGGATTGCGTTGGCTTTGTGGGCATTGCTTCTAATTTGGTGACCTGCGACAAGCCTTACCGCCAGGTGGTAGAAAACCTCCTGGGCCGTATTGTGATCACCCGGGATCTTGACAGCGCTGTGGCGATCGCCAGCCGTTACGGCAACCGTTTCAAGACGGTGTCTTTGGACGGACAGGTGGTAAATCCCGGCGGCTCTATGACCGGTGGCTCCGGCAGCAAGGAAGCCGGTATGCTCAGCCGCGCCAACGAACTGGAAAAGCTACTAAAGCAGCAGGAAACACTCCAGACCCGGCAGGACGAGCTGGAGTCTGCTTACCAGGAAGCAAAGCGCAGTGCCGATGAAGTGCAATTCCAGCTGGAAGCCGCCAAGGATCAGCTTGCGGAAGCGGAAAAGCAGGTGCTGACCCTGGAAGGTCGGGAAAAGCAGCATGAAATATGGGTCCAGGCCATTGAGGAGGCTGTTCAGTCTGCCACCCGGGAAAAGGATTCTCTTACTGAGCGTCTTATGGCAGACCGGGAGCGCAGTGGTGCTTTGCAGGCACAGCTGCAAATGCTGACGGCGCAGCTTGAAAAGACAAGACAGGCCCTTTCCAATCTGCAGGGCAGCCAGGAAGAGGCAGAGCAGGCAGTTTCTGTCCTTTCCCAGCAAATGCAGGAGATCCGTACCGATATGGCGGCAATGGAAGCGGAGCGGACCACCGTTCAGCTCCACAGCGCAGATCTGCGAGGACTTCTTGCCGCGGCAGAAGGGGACAAGGAGAAAAAACTGCGGGATATGGATGCCATTCGGCAGGAAATTTGCCGCATAGAGGAAGAAATCACTGCAATTCGCCAAAAGCACCAGGAAAACAACGAAGAAATTGGCAGGGTGCGAAGCGAAATGGAAAAGACGCAGTCCCAGTACGCACAGAGCGAGGCGGAAAAGACCAGAGCGGAGAGTGAGCTCCAGGAAAAGAACAAGTCTCTTGTAAATATGGAGCGGGCATGCCTGCAGCTTGAAAACAAGAAGGAAACCACCGCTTTGGAAGAGCGGAACACCATTGACCGTTTGTGGGAGACTTATGGGCTGACGCCCTCCACTGCCCAGGAAAAGCGGGCACCGATCGAATCTTTAGCTGCCGCTACCCGGCGGATCGGAGAGCTGAAGCGAGCCATCTCCGCACTGGGCACACCCAACCTGGGAGCCATTGAGGAATTTGCCCGGGTCAACGAGCGCTACAGCTACCTGGCCGAGCAGCGGGATGATGTGCTTACCTCCAAGCGGTATCTGGAAGGCATCATTAAAGACATCACCGGGCAGATGACGGAGATCTTCGTGGAGGAATTCAAGAAGATCGACACCTACTTTGGTCAGACCTTTGAGGAAATGTTCGGCGGCGGTAAGGGGCAGCTTGTACTGGAAAACCCTGAGGAGCCCCTGACATGCGGCATTGAGATCCGGGTACAGCCTCCCGGAAAGCAACTGAAGACCATCACGCTTCTTTCCGGCGGTGAAAAGGCATTTGTGGCAATTGCACTGTATTTTGCTATTTTGAAGGTCCGTCCCACACCGTTTTGTATGCTGGACGAAATCGATGCGGCACTGGACGACCGGAATGTGGAGCGGTTTGCTACTTATCTGCGGAATTTGGCAGAAAAGACACAGTTTATCGTTATTACCCACCGTCGTGGCACAATGGAAGCTTCCGATGTGCTCTACGGTGTGACTATGCAGGAGCAGGGCATTTCCAAGCTTCTGCGGCTTGACCTGAACCAGATGGAGCAGCAGCTGGGCATTACGGAATAATCAGGCTGAGAGGGCTTGAACCCCAACAGCCCCTCAGCAGCCCTTTTCGTTGCTTTTTGCCTTATCTTCCTTGCCTTGCGTCAGCAAGGCGGCGTCATCTGCGCCAAAAATCAATCAAAAAAATATTTGCTGAGAGGTGCCTTGCAGTTTTCAGCCATTTGCATTATCCGAGGTATTGGGGAATGCAGCTGCCTGAAAACCTGTTCGGGTTCGAGTCCTCTCAGCCTGGGAGACACTATGGGATTTTTTGAAAAAATCAAGAAGGGCCTGACTAAGACCCGTGAAGCCCTGGGCGCTACCCTGGGCGGGGTCTTTACCGGCTTTTCCCAAATTGATGAGGATTTCTACGAGGAACTGGAAGAAAGCCTTATCCTGGCAGATATGGGTGTGGAAACCACCCTGTCTGCGGTAGAACGGCTGCGCAAAGCGGTAAAGGAGCAGCACCTGAAGACACCGGAGGAAGCCAAGCAGGCACTGAAGGAGATCCTGACGGATATGCTTTGCGTGGAAGACCGGGCCGTCAATCCCGGTGGCAAGCCTTCTGTTGTGCTGGTGATCGGTGTCAACGGCGTTGGCAAGACCACCACCATCGGCAAATTGGCTACCCGCTATGAAAAAGAGGGCAAGCAGGTGCTTTTGGTAGCGGCAGATACCTTCCGTGCCGCTGCGGCAGATCAGCTGGAAATCTGGGCAGGCCGTGCCGGCGTGTCCATCGTCCGGCAGAATGAGGGGGCAGATCCGGCTTCTGTGGTTTTTGACGGCATCCGTGCCGCCAAGGCAAGGGGCACCAATGTGATCCTGATCGACACCGCCGGCAGACTGCACAATAAGGAGAACCTGATGAACGAGCTGAATAAGATCAGCCGTATTGTGGTGCGGGAGCTGCCGGAGGCGGAAAGGGAGGTCGTCTTGGTGCTGGATGGCACCACCGGGCAGAATGGTCTGGTGCAGGCCAAGCAGTTCAAGGAAATCGCCGGTGTGACCGCCATCGCCCTGACCAAGCTGGACGGCACCGCCAAGGGCGGTATTGTGATCGGCGTGGCGGACAGCCTGCAGATCCCTGTGAAGTTTATCGGCGTGGGTGAACAGGCAGAGGATCTGATGCCCTTTGAAGCGAAAGAATTTGTGGAGGCGTTACTGTAATGAAAGTTGTACTTGCCAGTAAAAATGCCCATAAGCTGAGGGAAATCAGTAAGATCACGGAGAAATTCGGGATCGAGCTGGTGCTTCAGTCCCAGCTGGGCATCGATATGGATGTGGAGGAAAACGGCTCCACCTTTGAAGAAAACTCTTATATAAAGGCCAAAGCGGTGATGGATGCCACCGGTCTGCCTGCTTTGGCAGACGATTCCGGCATTGCGGTGGATGCGCTGAACGGCGAGCCGGGTATCTACTCTGCCCGCTACGGCTTTGATGATTCCCTGGACGATTGGGGCAGACTTTTGCTGCTGCTGAAAAATACGGAAAATGTGCCCGACGGCAGCCGCCAGGCCCAGTTCGTATGCGTGATCACCCTGGTAATGCCTGACGGACAGGTGATCCAGGCCCGGGGAGAAGCCCACGGAGAATTGCTCCGTGCCCCCATTGGAGAAGGGGGCTTCGGCTATGACCCCATTTTCTACTATCCTCCCCTGGGTAAAGCCTTTGCCCAGCTTAGCGCAGAGGAGAAAAATCAGGTATCCCACAGAGCGGTGGCCCTGAATATGTTTAATGAGAAGCTGAAGGAGGCAGGTTATGCTGACAAGTAAAGAGCGGGCCGAGCTGCGGGCTCAGGCCAATACCCTGGATACCACCCTGATCGTGGGTAAGGGCGGCGTGACCGAGGCTGTGATTGCCGAAGCAGACAACCAGCTGACTGCCCGGGAACTGGTAAAGGGCAAGGTGCTGGAAGGGGCAATGGTGACCCCCCGGGAGGTCTGTGATGCCATTTGCGAGCAGACCGGGGCAGACGGTGTCAGTGTGATCGGCACAAAGTTTGTGATCTACCGTTTCAGCGAAAAGCTCCAGGCTGAACGCAATCAGGTAGGCAGAGCCAAGCGCAAAGAGGTGAAAGCCAACCCTGTTCGGAAGGGTGCGCAAGCCCGCCGGCAGGCGGCAAAGAAGGTGCGGGAGCAGAGAAACGAGTACTTCCGCCAGATGGCCATTGAAAAGTCCATCGAAAAATCCAGAGAAAAGAAGCTTCGGGGCGAAGATTGACAGGAGGTCAGGGGCGTGAAATTGGGAATCTACGGCGGCGCATTTAATCCGCCTCATTTGGGACATATCCGGGCCGCTGCCTATGGAGCAGAAGTCCTGGGCCTTTCCAAAGTCCTGCTGATCCCTTCCAATATTTCCTGCCATAAGGCTGTGCCAGTGGATTCTCCCGAGCCGGAGCATCGTTTGCAGATGCTGCGCCTGGCTGCCCAGGACTACCCGGGGCTGGAGGTCTGCGACCTGGAACTCCGGCGGGGCGGTGTCAGCTACACCTGGCAGACCCTGGAGCAGCTGCGCCGGCAATACCCCCAGGCAGAATTTCTGCTTCTGATGGGAACGGACATGTTTATGTCCTTCCACCAGTGGCAAAACCCGGAAAAGATCCTGCAGCTGGCAAAACCGGTGGTTTTGGACCGATGCGTAAAAAATGCGGAAAAGCCCCGGGAACAGGCTGAAAAGCTGGAAAAAATGGGCGGTGATGTGCTGTTTGCTGACAATCCTGTCACCGAGATCTCGTCTACCCAGCTGCGCCGGCTGTTGGCTTTCGGCTGTGCGGAGGAATTTCTGCCGCCTGCGGTAGCGGACTATATTCGAATGCACAACCTTTATGGTACAGGCCGCGACCTGAAGAACTTGCCTATGGAACAGCTGGAGGCGGAGGTTACAAAGCTGCTGAAGCCCCAGAGAGTGCCCCATGTGCTGGGCTGCCGGGATACGGCGGTGCTGATGGCGCGAAAGTGGGGCGCCAATGAGACCGATGCCGCTAGGGCAGGCCTTCTGCACGATGTGACCAAGGCTCTGGACGGCCCGCTGCAGCTGAATGTGTGCAGCGCCTACGGCCAACCGCTGGATGAATTTTCCCGAAAAAACCCCAAAACCCTCCACGCCCTTACAGGCTCTCTGGTTGCACAGCGGATCTTCGGGGAAAATGAGGCGGTGGTGGCAGCAATTTGCTCCCACACCACAGGCAAGGCGAATATGAACACCCTGGAGAAGATCATCTATGTGGCCGATTACATGGAGCCCAACCGGGATTTCCCCGGTGTGGAGGAGCTTCGCCACCTGGCCTTTACAGACCTGGATGGAGCGCTGAAGCTGGGCCTTACCATGACCCTGGACCTGCTAAAAGAGCAGGGGAGGGAGATATCACCGGAATCCCAGCAGGCCCTTGCCTGGCTGAATGAACAAGCTTAAACACCTGTTTTATAGAAATACATCCCAAGAAAGGAATCGATAGTATGTTAACTGCAAAAGAAGTCGCCTACGAAGTAACCAAGGCTCTGGATGCTAAGAAGGGCATGGATATCAAGCTGCTGCGGATCACAGAGATCTCCAGCCTGGCGGACTATTTCATCATCTGCACCGGCACCTCCAACACCCATGTCAAGACCCTGTGCGACCATGCCGAGTACACCTTCGAACAGCTGGGCGAGCCCATGCTGGGCCGTGAGGGCCACCGTGGCAACACCTGGGAGCTGCTGGACTTTGGCAGCGTGGTGGTCCATGTGTTCACCGAGGAAGCAAGAGAGTTTTACGCTCTGGAGCGGCTTTGGGCCGACGGCGAGCAGGTAGATATCAGCAGCCTGCTGCTGCCCAACTAAAAGGAGGTAGGCAACCATGATTTACGAGCATAGCGCCGTTGAAAAGAAATGGCAGAAATACTGGGAGGACAACAAAACCTTCCATACCGATGTGTGGG
>JAZQLG010000129.1:0-13153 GCA_045542575.1 Faecousia sp. | reverse complement strand
ACCGCTTGGCCTCCGACTTAGGCTTTTGATAAAGCGGGAATTGACTATGCCAAGACTAAGGTGGGCGATAAGTATGTTTATGAGTATATGGCGCAAAACGGCTGCCGTTTAGGTGGTGAGCAAAGCGGTCATATTATAATTTCCAAATACGCCAATACCGGCGACGGCTTGCTCACCAGTCTGAAGGTGATGGAGGTCATGCTGGCGAAAAAGCAGAGCCTGAGCGAGCTGTGCCGTGGGTTGAAAATCTACCCTCAGAAGCTGGTCAACGTCCGGGTTCATGATAAGAAGGCAGCCCAGGATGATCCTGTCGTATGTCAGGTGGTGGAGCAGGTCAGCAGGGAATTGGGCGATACCGGCAGAATTCTGGTTCGGGAATCCGGAACAGAGCCGGTGATCCGTGTTATGGTTGAAGCTTCCACAATTGAGCAGTGTGAGGATTATGTAAACCGTGTTGTGGAAGTGATTCACAGCCGCAACCACACAAGCCTGTAATGAGCTGCTGAATTTGTTTTCCCTTTCTGCAAATACTATGGCAGGGAGGGAAGAAAATGAAAAAGCAGGAAGAAAAACAGCCGGTGCCCTTTGAGGTTAAAGACCCAAAACCGCCGGTAATTCACTCCGGACACATGGAGAACAGAAGATACAATTAAAATGTTATGTAAACCAGCAGACCGTGCTGTGATGCAGCTGCATAAACCGCTATACGAAGATAAAAAAAGGATGCGATCGATTGATCGCGTCCTTTTTTCTTTTTTAATTAGCCTTCAGCACGCATCTGAGCGAAGCACTCGCTGCAGTATACAGGACGGTCGGACTTGGGCTCGAAGGGAACCTTTGCCTCACCGCCGCAACGGGCGCAGGTAGCAGTGAAGAACTCACGGGGACCACGGGCATTGTTCTTGCGAGCGTCACGGCAGGCCTTGCAGCGCTGGGGCTCATTCTGGAAGCCACGCTCTGCGTAGAATTCCTGCTCGCCGGCAGTGAAAACGAATTCGTTGCCGCACTCTTTGCAAACTAAAGTCTTGTCTTCGTACATTGGATTTTACCTCTCTTCGGTTGATGTGCCCCGTGATAGTTCCATATTTGTTGGTTTACTCGCAGGGTGAATAATGATTTGGGGAGAACCCCTAACCTGCATTATACACAAGGAAAAGGTGGTTGTCAATGGCTTTTCTGTGAAATTATGCAAAAATTAACGGGTAAAAAGGATTTTTATAGGCAAAAATGTTTAAGAAAAGCACAGGCGGTGAAGCCTGTGCTTTCGTGTCAGATCTCGAATGCTTCCTGGCCGCTGAAGGGAATGTGCAGATGCTGATAGGCAAGAGGCGTGACGCAGCGGCCCCGGGGGGTGCGGGTGAGGAAGCCCAGCTGCATCAAATAGGGCTCGTACACATCTTCCAATGTGACGGCTTCTTCACCGATGGTAGCCGCCAGGGTCTCCAGGCCTACCGGACCGCCGCCGTAATTCTTGATAATAGCGGTGAGCATACGCCTGTCGATGGTGTCAAGGCCCAATTCGTCCACCTCCAGCCGCTTCAGTGCCAGATCGGCTGCCTCTTTTGTGATCGTGCCGTCACCCATAATTTGGGCGAAGTCCCGGACACGGCGCAAAAAGCGGTTAGCGATTCTGGGCGTGCCCCGGCTCCGGGAAGCGATCTCCATAGCACCGCTTTTTTCAATGGGCATACCCAAAATGGTTGCCGATCGGGTGACGATCCGGGAAAGCTCCTCAGGCGTATAAAGCTCCAGCCGCGGGCTGACGCCAAACCGGTCCCGCAGGGGAGCGGATAGCTGAGCGGCCCGGGTGGTGGCACCGATCAGGGTGAATTTGGGAAGGTCCAGCCGAATGGAGTTGGCGGAAGGACCTTTGCCCACGATGATATCGATGGCAAAGTCCTCCATAGCCGGGTAGAGGATCTCCTCTACAGCCCGGTTCAGGCGGTGGATCTCGTCAATAAATAAAATGTCGCCGGGATTTAAGTTGGTAAGCAATGCTGCCAAGTCACCGGGCTTTTCGATGGCTGGGCCGGAGGTGATGCGGATGTTTACACCCATTTCATTGGCGATAACACCTGCTAAGGTGGTTTTGCCCAGGCCGGGAGGGCCGTAAAGCAGGGTGTGATCCAACGGCTCATTACGCAATCTTGCCGCCTCAATGTACACGGAAAGGTTGCCCTTTGCTTTTTCCTGGCCTGTATAGTCGCTCAGGAGCTTGGGGCGCAGACCGATCTCCCCCGCATCCTGGGGGGCAAAGGTGGGACTGATGATGGGCCGGTCCAAGCCTTCGGAGAATTCTAAACTCATACCTCGTTATCCTTTCATAACCATTGCCCGCAGGGCATAGCGTATCAGCTCTTCGGTATTGGCGTTGGGATCTGCGCCCTTCAGAGCCATAGCTACCTCGGAAGGGGAGTAGCCCAGCTCCTGCAGTGCCTTGCTTGCAAGACTCATAGAGCCGGTGTCGGTTACCGCGGGCGCAACAGACGGGCCGGAGAAGTCCAGGGTCACATCGCCGCCGCCGATCTTATCCTTCAGCTCCAGAATGATCCGCTGGGCGATCTTTTTGCCTACACCCTGGGCGGCAGTAAGGAGCTTTTCATCCCCGGTCATTACCGCTAAGGTGAAGTTCTGAGGGCCTGCGGACAGGATCGCCATAGCCGCCTTGGGGCCAACGCCGGTGACGGAGGTAAGCAGCTCATAGCAGCGCTGCTCCTCCCGGCTGATGAAGCCGTAAAGGTCGAAGGCATCCTCCCGGATGGACTCGGTGATGAACAGCTTTGCCGGTTGGTTTACTTTCAGCTGTGCGGCAGTATAGGCTGTCACCCGACAGCCGTAGCCCACGCCGCCGCAGTCAACAACTGCAAGGCCGGGCTCCAATACCGTTACAGGGCCGGATACATAATAAAGCATAAATACCTCCGAAAATTAAGGTTGCAGCTGGCTGAGCAGGGAAGTGCTGGACCGACCGTGGCACAGGGCGATGGCTACTGCGTCTGCCGCGTCGTCGGGCTTGGGGGACTTCTCCAGATTCAAAAGCCGCTTCGTCATTTCCATCACCTGATGCTTGGTGGCGTTGCCGTAGCCCACTACCGCCTGCTTGACCTGCATAGGCTTATAGGAATAAATGGGGATGCCTGCCTGCTGGGCGGCAAGCAAGATCACGCCCCGGCTTTGGGCCACCCCGATGGCGGTGGTAACATTGTGACCGAAGAACAGCTCCTCAATGGCGATGGCATCGGGCTTGCTCAGCTCCAAAAGCTCTACCATATCCCGATAGATGATCTCAAGCCTTGCGGGGAAGTCCATTCCGGCCGGGGTGGTGATAGCGCCGCATTTTAATAGAACACTTTTGCCACGCTGGGCTTCGATCAGACCGAAGCCTGTGATGCCGTAGCCCGGGTCAATGCCCAAAATGCGCATTACTTCCACCCCTTTCTTTTACGCAATCTCTGAAAAATGTCTGCGTTTTGAAACTTTCATTTGCGCCGAAATTTCTTGACACGAACACTTGCCATTTTCCCTTCGGCTGCTTAGCGCTCTTAACGAACTCTTATTATGATATATCATAGCACATTTGTTTTGATATTTCTACTACAATTTATTTTTCCTCTTTACACATTCTTTTTCTTTTTTGGGAAATACTGCCCTTAAAGGCGGTGAAAAAGTGGAAAGCTTTTCTTGTAAAACAAAAATTTATATGGGGCCCGGTGCCCTGAAAAGCCTGAAGGACTTGGCAAAGGGAAGGCTTTTGGTGGTTTGTGACCCCTTTTTTATGGAAAACGGAAGGGCAAAGGAAATCGCCCGGCTCTCAGGGGCGGCAGAGGTCGCCTATTTTTCGGAGATAAAGCCGGATCCGGAGGTCACTCTGGCGGCAAAGGGGGCGGCGGCAGTACAGGCCTTTTCCCCCGATGGGGTGGTGGCCCTGGGTGGGGGCAGTACCCTGGATTGCGCCAAGGCGATGCTTTATTTTTCCGGGGTGGAAGCAGACTTGATCGCCGTGCCTACCACCTCAGGCTCCGGCTCAGAGGTGACGGACTTTGCGATCCTGACCCACAATGGGGTGAAGCACCCCCTGGTGGATGAGAAGCTATTGCCCAAGGTGGCGATCCTGGATGGGGAGCTGCTGGGCGGCCTTCCCCGGGGACTAATCGCAGACACCGGCTTTGATGCCATTTCCCACGCCCTGGAGGCTCTGGTGGCTACCAAAGCAGGCCCCATCACCGATGCGCTCGCAACGGACAGCTTTTGCGGCGTGTATCACAATTTGGGAAAGTCCTTTGAAGGGGACACCGGTGTACGGCAGACCGTTCACAATGCGTCCTGTATGGCAGGGCTTGCATTTTCCCAGGCAGGGCTGGGCCTTTGCCACGCCGCATCCCACGCCCTGGGCGGGATGTTCCACATCCCCCACGGCAGGCTGAATGCCATACTGCTTCCGGCAGTGATTGGGCTGAATGCTCCCGCTGCCGGGGCAAAGTATGCAGCTCTGAGCCGAAATGCAGGTTTGGGCGGGGCGGTGGAAGCCATGGGTGTGCGTAATCTGCGCAATGCGCTCGTTCGCTTGAGAAGGGAGCTGAAGCTGCCCGGCACCCTTTCAGATGCGGGGGTCAGCCCTCCGAAGCTGAGGGAAAACCGGGGGAAATTGGTAGAAGCCATCCTGGAGGATCCCTGCTGCAAAACAAACCCTGTGCCGGTGGACAAGACCTTGGTTTTAAGGCTTCTTGGTGAGGTGGCGGGCAGTGGATAAGACCCTTCTTTCCGTGGGGCTGGATGTGGGCACCACCACTACCCAGATGATCGTTTCCCGGTTGACGGTCCGCAACCGCTCCAATGGGTTTACTGTGCCCCAAATGGAGATCACGGATAGGGAGATCCTATACGAAAGCCCGGTCCATTTTACCCCCCTTGTGGAGGAAAAACTGGTAGATGGCGAGAAAATCCGTACAATTGTGGAGAAGGAATATGAAAACGCAGGGATAACACCTGCCGAGGTGGATACCGGGGCAGTCATCATCACCGGGGAGACCTCCCGGAAGGAAAACGCCGGAACGGTGCTTAAGAGCCTTTCAGAGTTTGCCGGGGATTTTGTGGTGACGACTGCAGGCCCTCACCTGGAAAGTGTGCTGGCGGCAAAGGGGGCGGGGGCGATGGACCTTTCCCTGAGAGAAAAGCTGCCGGTGCTTCATATAGACATTGGCGGCGGTACAAGCAACCTTTGCTTAATGGAAAACGGGAGGATCCTTCGCACCGGGTGCTTAAATGTGGGCGGCAGGCTGATCAAGCGGGACAGGCAGGGCTATATTACCTATGTTTCCCCGGTGCTGGCGCCTTTCACAAAGCTGAAGGCAGGGGATATGCCCCCGAAGGACGAGCTTTTGCGGCTTGCAGGCTTACTTTGCAATGGGCTTTGTGAGTGCACAGGCAGAAAAGGGAAAACCGCCCTTCTGGAGGAGCTTTCCACCAAGGAAGCGGGGAAAGCCTGGGAGCCGCCGGAGGGGGAGGTTTTGGTTTCCTTTTCCGGGGGCGTAGCGGAATGTATTGAACAGGAGGTTGAGGAAAATGCCTATGGGGATCTGGGTCCACTGCTTGGAAAAGCCATCGGTGGGAGCAGCCTTTGTGCAGGGCCTTACCGCATATCGGGGAAGGCCATACGGTCGACAGTGATCGGTGCTGGCTGTCACGCCACTATGCTCTCCGGCAGCACTGTGTTTGCAAAAAATGTGACATTGCCGCTGAAAAACAGGCCGGTGGCGGTATTTACGGAGCAGGAACAGGAAAGCCTATCCGGGGAAATCCCTCAAAAGCAGGCGGCATTTGAAGAACCCCCTGTTTTGGCGTTTCCCGGCTATATAAGCCCTTCCTATGGGAAAATCAGGGAGCTGGCAGGCATTTTGGCAAGGGCCTGCCCCGATGGGGTGTTTGTGTGCCTGCAGCAGGATATGGCTATGGCCCTGGGAAACGCCCTCAGTCTTCTTCTGCCGTCCGGCACCCCTATTTTGTGCCTGGACGGTCTTGCCCCCACCGGGCAGTGCTATTTGGATGTGGGAAACCCGGTTGGGCCTTGCATCCCGGTGGTGATCAAAACCCTTGTATTTGAAAGAGGTAGCTTATGATACTAAAAACCACACTACTTGGAAAAACCTATGAATTCCGGGATGTAAAGCAGGTACTGGCAAAGGCCAACGAGGAAAAAACCGGGGATAAGCTGGCGGGACTTGCCGCTGAGACCGCCCAGGAGCGGGTGGCGGCAAAGGTGGTGCTGTCGGCTCTGACCCTAAGTGACCTCCGGGAAAATCCTGCCGTTCCCTATGAGCTGGACGAAGTGACCCGAATCATTCAGGATGATGTAAACGAAGCGGTCTATGCCAGGATCCGGGGCTGGACCGTGGCGGAATTCCGGGAGTGGCTGCTGGATGAAAACACCACTTCAGCAGACATCCGAAAGGTCAGCCGTGGGCTGACCTCGGAAATGGTGGCGGCGGTAGCCAAGCTGATGAGCAATTTGGATCTTATCTACTGTGCCAACAAGATGCCGGTGACAGCCCACTGCAATACCACCATCGGTCTTCCCGGCACACTTTCCTGCCGGCTGCAGCCCAACCACACCACCGACGACCCGGACGGCATTACCGCATCCACCCTGGAAGGCCTTTCCTTCGGAGCGGGGGACGCGGTGATCGGGCTCAATCCGGTGACCGATTCCCCGGAGCAGGTGGGGAAGGTGCTGCGGAGATTTCAGGAAATTAAGGAGCATTGGGAAATTCCCACCCAAATTTGTGTGCTTGCCCATGTAACTGCCCAGATAAAGGCTGTCAAAGCCGGTGCACCCTGCGACCTTATTTTCCAGTCCATCGCAGGCAGCCAAAAGGGCAACGAGGCCTTTGGCTTTAACGCAGACACCTTGGAAGAAGCAAGGCAGCTTCTGCTGAAGGAGGGCACGGCGGAAGGCCCCAATGTAATGTATTTTGAAACAGGCCAGGGCTCGGAGCTTTCCTCCAACGCCCATTATGATACGGACCAGGTAACCATGGAGGCCCGGTGCTACGGCTTTGCCAAGCGGTTTTCTCCCTTCCTGGTGAACACCGTGGTGGGCTTTATCGGGCCGGAGTATCTGTATGACGCCCGGCAGGTCACAAGAGCGGGCCTGGAGGACCATTTTATGGGAAAGCTCACCGGTGTGTCTATGGGCTGTGACTGCTGCTACACCAACCATATGAAGGCAGACCAAAATGCCATTGAAAACCTGGCTGCCCTTCTGACAATGGCGGGGTGCAACTACTTTATGGGCATCCCTCACGGAGACGATATTATGCTCAATTATCAAACTACCGGCTTCCGGGAGACGGCTACCCTGCGGGAGCTGACAGGGAAAACTGCCATTCCGGAATTCCAGCGGTGGCTGGAAAAAATGGGCTTCGTGGAAAATGGCAAGCTGACGAAAAAGGCCGGCGACGGCTCGGCACTCTTGTTTTAAGGAGGGAAGGGTATGAATAAACAGGAATTAAGCGCCTTAGTGGCGGAGATCTTGGCGACCCTTCCCCAGTCCCCCCAGGTAAAGGGCGGGGAATATAAGCCCCACACACCCGGTCCTCAGCCGGAGAAAAGCCACTATGCCCCCGGAGATTTTGTGCCGGATGTGACGGCCCTGGATCTAAGAAAGCTGTATTTAACGGAAAATGCGAAGGATAAGGAGGGCTTTGCCCGCCTTAAGGAACGAACCCCTGCCCGCCTTGCCAGCGGCAGAGCAGGTCCTCGGTATAAGACCCTGACCATGCTTCGCTTCCGGGCAGACCACGCGGCAGCTCAGGATGCGGTGTTTTCCCAGGTGCCGGAGGGCTATGCCAAGGAGCACGATTTTCTGCCTGTGCAGACCTGCTGTGAAAGCAAAGATATGTATCTGACCCGGCCCGATCTGGGCCGCCGTTTCCCGGAAAGCACACAGAAGGTATTAAAGGAAGTGCTGGAGCCCAACGCAAAGGTACAGCTGGTGGTGGGTGACGGTCTTTCTTCAGCCGCAATTATGGCAAATGCGGTGGATTGTCTGGAAGCTATCCGGGACGGGCTGAAGGCCAAAGGCATTCGCGTTGGAAAGGTGCCCTTTGTCCGCTACTGTCGGGTAGGGGCCGGCGATGCCATCGGTGATGTGACCGGCTGTGAGGTGGTTTGTATGCTGGTGGGTGAACGGCCCGGCCTGGTGACGGACAAGAGTATGTCCTGCTATATCACCTATAAGCCCCACACCGGGGTCAGTGAGTCCAGCCGGACGGTGGTTTCCAACATCCACGCCCAGGGCACACCTGCCGTAGAGGCCGGGGCCCATGTGGCAAACCTGATCGCCAAAATTCTGGAAAAGAAGGTTTCCGGTGTGGGACTTCATCTGGAGGGATAAGATGGGGGTAAAGATTTTGGCGGTACGGTATCTTCCCAACGCCAGTGAAGGTCTGTGCAAGGGGCTGGGCGTTCAGGGGGACAGGCATTGCCTTGCCTTTCTGACCACCGACTGCGACGATGCCACCTATATTGCCCTGGATGAAGCCACCAAGGCCGCCGATGTGGAGGTTTCCTATGCCCGCAGCTTTTACGCCGGTGCGGCAAATGCTTCCACCCCCAACGCAGGAGAGGTGATCGGCATTTTGGCGGGCAGCACTCCGGGGATCGTGGAAAGTGGTATGGAGGCGGCCCTTTCCCTGCTGGAAAGAATAGGCTTTGAAGAAGCGGAAGGGGTACCTTTTTTGGCCCATACGGTAAGCCGGTGCGGCAGCTATTTGGCGGCAGAAGCAGGGGTCAGGGAGGGAGAGCCCATTGCTTATCTGATCGCACCGCCGCTGGAGAGTATGTATGGAATGGATTTTGCCCTGAAGGCGGCAGATGTAAAGTTATGTAAACTATACAGCCCGCCCAGCGAGACAAATTTTGGGGGCGGCCTGCTCACAGGGACCCAGTCTGCCTGCCAGGCGGCCTGTGATGCTTTCAAGGAGGCAGTTGCCAGGGTGGCAAGGCGGCCCATAGAGAGGAGTAAAGATGGAACTCAGTAAGGATTTGATGGCCCGGCAGGAAGCAAGAGTGCTTTGTGCCCAGGCGCTGAAGGCCCAACAGCTGCTGTCGCAAATGTCCCAGGAAAAATTGGATGCCATCTGCAAGGCGGTGGCAGAGGGCTTTGCAAAGGAAGCAGCGGTGCTTGCAAAGCAGGCTGTGGCAGAAACCGGCTTCGGCAACGAAGCCGATAAGACGGAAAAGAACCGCTTTGCGTCCTTGAGGGTTTATGATGCCATCAAGGATATGAAATGTGTGGGCGTATTAAAAGAGGACAGTGGGGAAAAACTATGGGAAATCGGTGTGCCTGTGGGTGTGATCGGGGCCATTGTGCCCTCCACAAATCCCACCTCCACCGTTTGCTATAAAGCCCTGATCGCCCTGAAAAGCGGCAACGCCATTGTGTTTTCACCCCATCCAAAGGCCCTTTCCTGCACCCTGCGGGCTACCCAGGTGGTGATGCAGGCGGCCCGGCAGGCGGGAGCGCCGGAGGGTGCGGTGGCTTGCCTGAGTGCCGGGGCTATGGCGGGCTGTCAGGAGCTGATGGCAGCGCCCCAGATCAGCCTTTTACTGGCTACCGGCGGCCCGGCAATGGTGCGCTCCTGCTACAGCTCCGGTAAGCCTGCCATTGGGGTAGGCGCAGGCAACGGTCCTGCCTATATCCACCCCAGCGCGGACATTCCTCATGCCCTTCGGTGTATTGCTAAGTCCAAAAGCTTTGACTACGGCACGATCTGTGCTTCCGAGCAGAGCATCATCGTGGAAAAAAGCACGGAAAAGGCAGTTTTAGAGGAGGGGAAAAAGCAAGGCTTTTACCTTATGAATGAGGAGCAGGCCGCCGCCCTTGCCAAGCTTTTATTTAAGCCCAATGGGGCGCTCAGCCCGGAGGTGGTAGGCAAGCCGGCCATAAAGCTTGCCCAAATGGCAGGCTTTTCTGTGCCGGAGGGAACGAAGGTCCTGATGGCAAGGGAGCAGCAGGCAGGTCCCACAAGGCCTTATTCTATGGAAAAGCTTTGCCCTGTGCTGGCCTTCTTTGTGATGGAGAACGAGGATGCGGTCCTTGATAAGTGTGTGGAGGTCCTTCGCCACGAAGGAAGCGGACACACCTTCTCCATTCACACAAAGGACGAAGATGTGGTAAGAAGATTCAGCCTGCAAATTCCTGTTTCCCGGTTTTTGGTGAACACCCCCTCGGCCCTGGGCGGCATTGGGGCAAGCACCAATTTGTTCCCGGCGCTGACCTTAGGCTGCGGTGCGGTGGGAGGCAGCTCCACCTCCAATAACGTTTCCCCGATGGACCTTGTCAATATCCGTCGGGTGGCCTGGGGGACGGAGGAAGAAGAAAGCAGCCTGGAAGAAGACAGCCTTGTACAGATTATCACAAGTAAAATTTTGGAACGCTTAGGAGGATAATTTATGAATACGAATGCTTTGGGAATGATCGAAACAAAGGGCCTTGTGGGCGCCATTGAAGCGGCAGATGCTATGGTAAAGTCTGCCAATGTGCAGCTGGTGGGCAAGGAACAGGTGGGAGGCGGCCTGGTCACGGTGCTGGTCCGCGGAGATGTGGGTGCGGTGAAGGCAGCCACCGATGCCGGTGCTGCCGCCGCAGAAAAGGTAGGAGAATTGATCTCTGTACACGTGATCGCACGCCCCCACACAGAGGTGGATAATATTCTGCCCCACGGCAAGCAGTCCGCTGCCACCACGAAATAATGCTGTACACCCGGAAGATGGTGGAAAGTAACATCCGCAATCGGGAGAAAAAGCGGGTGTTTTACCTGGGTGCAGGAGATACTCTGACCAGCGAGGCCAGGGATTATCTTCAGGCCCAAAGGATCGAGATTCTCCCTGCCGCCCAGGCCAAAAAGGAACGGTGGCAGATCTTGGGCGGTGGCTTTACAGAAGAAAAGCCGGAGTATATGACTCACCTGAATGGGGAGCTTTTGGTGAAAAAGACCCATCCCCGGATCGCCTTCCGGGGATGGGTGGACAGCCTGGAAGCATCGCTTTTGCTTGGGGGGAAGGAATGTCCCCATTTGCAGCAGGAGCTGGGGGAGATTTTGACCCTGGCCCGGCAGATCCTGCGGTGCGATGTGCTGGACGAGCCGTTAAGGCTGACCGGCCTTTGCGGATTAACGGAAGCGGAAATGCGAAAAAGAAGCCATTTTCCCCAGGATTACTACGGAATTCCCCACTTTATGCCGGAATTTTCCGATAGCGGAGCGGTGCTGACCTTAAACCATATTCGCACCGTTTCCCGGCAGACAGAGCTTTCTGCCCAGCATGCCTTTACGGATCGGGAGGGACTGCCTACCAGGGAAGATATTTTGCAGGCATTAAACCGGATCAGCAGTATGCTGTATATTTTGATGTTAAGGGAAAAAGCAGCCTATGGAACTGGAGAAACTGACACAAAAGATCATTAAGGGTGTTTTCGTGGAGCTGGAGGCCTCCGGCCGCCATGTCCATGTGAATGAGGAGCAGGCGAAGATCCTTTTCGGGCACAGCCTGACGCCCTGCAGACCCCTTTCCCAGCCGGGGCAGTATCTGGCGCAGGAGAGAGTGACGGTAAAAGGCCCTAAGGGGGAATTTCAGAATGTGGCGGTGCTGGGCCCGGCCCGGGGCAAAGCCCAGGTGGAGATTTCCCTTACTGACGGAAAGACCCTGGGCATCGTGCCTCCGGTGCGGCTTTCCGGGGATGTGGCAAATACACCGGGAGCAGAGCTGATCGGCCCTGTGGGAAGCATCACCATAGAAGAAGGGGTGATCGCCGCCAAGCGGCATATCCATATGACCCCGGAGGACGCAAAGCATTTTGGGGTAAAGGATAAGCAGGTGGTGAAGCTGCAGACCTTTACGGAGCGGCCTGTGATCTTTGAAGAGTTGGTGGTGCGGGTCAGCCCAGACTTTGCCACCTATGTGCATTTAGACTACGATGAAGCCAATGCCTGTGGCTTCCAAAAAGGAGATTTGGGGAGAATTTCCCGATGACCGATGCTCTTTTGGTGGGGAAGGCCCCGGATTGGCCCCTGGGCTACCGGTATGTGGGAGAAAAGCCCTATGAGGCGGTGGTGATCGGCTCTCTTTCCATCGGGGAGCTTTTGCACTTTTCCAATGAGCAGGTGCTTTCTGCCCTGGCAGAGGGGATCCCTGTGATCCTCTACACGCCGGGGCTGCCGGAGGTGAGGGCAAACCGCCCCCTGAGTGCCGCCCTCGCAGGCAAAAGGCGGGAGCTGAAAAGCTGGGGTGTCAGCTTTACCGATGGAAGCGTGAAAAAGCTGATCACTGCCCAGCAGGCCATTTCTATGGTAAAGGCAGGTATCAAACCGGGACCGGGTGCAGTGCTGACCCCTCTGGCCCGGGATATTTTGGAGGGAAAAACTTGATAATCGGAACAGTAACAGGCTCGGTGTGGTCCAGCCGAAAGGCCCAGTGCCTCCAGGGGCAGACCTTTTTGGTGGTGCAGACCCTCCGGGGACAGGTGGTGGCGGCAGACCAAGTGGGTGCCGGCACAGGAGATAAGGTGCTGCTGGTGACCGGCACGGTGGCATCCCGGTTTTGTATGGAGGCGCCGGTTGATGCGGCGGTCGTTGCTATTTTGGATGAGGGGGACAAGGAATGTCGGCCCACGAAATACTGATTTGGATCATGGCCTTTTTTGCCCTGCTGGGCGGCCTGGACCGGATCTTCGGCAACCGGCTGGGCCTGGGCAAGCAATTTGAGGAGGGTATTCTGGCTATGGGCTCTTTAGCCTTAGCTATGGTGGGTATTATCACCTTTGCCCCGGTGCTTGCAAGTCTTTTGCGGCCGGTGGTGGTGCCGGCATACGGCTTTTTGGGGGCAGACCCGGCTATGTTTGCAGGCACGATCTTAGCCTGCGATATGGGCGCCGGCCCCCTGGCACAGGAGCTGACGACCGATCCGCAGGCGGCACTCCTGGGCGGGGTGATCTGCGGCAGTATGCTGGGAGCGACCATCGTGTTTACGATCCCTGTGGCCATGGGGCTTTTGCCGGGAAAGGATATGCCTGCTCTTGCGAAGGGCGTTTTGGCCGGCATCGTTACCATCCCTGTGGGCGTGTTTGTCGGCGGTCTGGTGGCAGGTTTTCCGGTGC
>JAZQLG010000128.1:0-3079 GCA_045542575.1 Faecousia sp. | reverse complement strand
TTGGACTATGAGCTGATCGGCTACCGGCCCAGCCGCCTTGTAAAGCTGGACATCCTTCTCAACGGCGACATTGTGGATGCCCTCAGCTTCATCCTCTTTGCGGACAACGCCTATCCCAGAGCCAGAAAGATCTGCGAAAAGCTGAAGGAAAACATCCCCCGCGCCCAGTTTGAGATCCCGGTGCAGGCTGCCATCGGCGGCAAGATCATCGCCCGGGAGACCATCAAGGCGCTGCGCAAGGATGTGCTTGCCAAGTGCTACGGCGGCGATATCACCCGGAAGAAGAAGCTGCTGGAGAAGCAGAAGGAAGGCAAAAAGCGGATGCGTACCTTTGGCACCGTTTCCGTTCCTTCCGAAGCCTTTATGGCTGTATTAAAGTTAGACGAGGATTAACTATGCCTTTGTTTCAGAGAAAAGCCAAAACCCCTTTGGGCATTTATATCCACATTCCCTTCTGTAAGGCCAAGTGCCAGTACTGCGATTTCTACTCCATCGCCTGCAAGGACGAAGCCCTGATGGAGCGGTATATGCAGGCCATCTGCACCCACATTGCCGAAACCGCTCCCCAAGCCCCCGGCTACCAGGTAGATACCGTCTATTTTGGCGGCGGCACTCCCTCCCTGTTTGGGGCAGAGGGACTGACCACCATTCTGAATACGGTCCGCAAGCATTTTGATGTGTCCCCCCGGGCGGAGATCACCTTTGAAGCCAACCCGGATTCCATTAACGATACCCTTTTGCGGCAGCTCCACCGGGAGGGCTTTAACCGGGTCAGCTTAGGCATCCAGTGCGACGATGACAACATTCTGCATATGCTGGGCCGGGTCCATACCTATCAGCAGGCAGTGGATGCGGTACACGCCATCCGCCGGCGGGGCTTCCGGAATCTTTCCGTGGATCTGATGTTCGGCCTGCCGGGACAGGCCCTTCCCAACTGGGAAAAGACCCTGCAGAACGTGCTTTCCCTTGCCCCGGACCATATCAGCTGCTACGCCCTGAAGGTGGAAGAGGGCACGCCCCTGTATGAATCCCGGAATTTCTATAACCTTGGCGACGAGGATGCCCAAGCAGATATGTATCTGCGGTGCGTGGACATTTTAAAGGAGCGGGGCTACCGGCAGTATGAGATCTCCAATTTCTGCCGCCGGGGTATGGTATCCCGCCACAACCTGAAATACTGGACCGGCGGGGAATATCTGGGCTTTGGCCCGGACGCCAGCTCCGACTTTGGGGGCCGCCGTTTCAGCGCCGTCCGGGATGTGATGACCTACATCGAGCAGATGGAGCAGGGCGGACAGATCATGGCAGAGGTCCAGGAGGTTTCCCACCGGGAACGGGCTGCAGAATATCTGATGATGAACCTGCGGACAGTCCACGGCATTGACCCGGCTGAATATGAAGAACGCTACCGTCTGCCCTTCCGTCCCCTGGAACGGCTGCTTATGCGGTGCAAAAAAGAGGGTCTTGCGGCCCAGTCCTATGAAGGCCGCTGGCACCTGACCCCAACCGGCTTTCTGGTTTCCAACAGCATCCTTTCCGATCTGCTTTTGCTGCAGGAAAGAAGCCGCCCCATTAAATAAACGACTTGGGAAGCTTGCTGCTTCCCAAGTTTCTTTTTGTCATCGCAGAAGATTTACAAAAACGCTATTCTTTTTTCTTTTTCTGTGTTATAATGGTAAAAATATTGGCCAAAGGAGAACACTATGGGACTGTTTACAAAAATGTTTGGCACAAGAAGCGAGCGGGAGATCAAGAAGATCGCCCCCCTTGTAGATAAAATTCTTGCCCTGGAAGAGGAGTACAAGGCCCTTTCTGAGAAAGACCTGAAGGCAAAGACCGCCATTTTTAAGGAGCGGCTTGCAGGCGGCGAGACCCTGGACGACCTGCTGCCGGAGGCCTTTGCTGCCATCCGGGAGGCTGCGGACCGGGTGCTGGGTATGCGGCCCTATCCTGTACAGCTGATGGGCGGCATCATTTTGCACCAGGGCCGGATCGCCGAAATGAAGACCGGTGAAGGCAAGACCCTGGTTGCGGTTTTGCCCTGTTATCTCAACGCCCTGACAGGCCGGGGCGTTCACGTGGTTACGGTGAACGATTACCTTGCCAAGCGTGACTCTGAGTGGATGGGCAAGGTCCACCGGTATATGGGTCTTTCTGTGGGGCTGGTCATTCCCGGTATGATGCCTGCCCAGCGGCGGGTGGCCTATGCTGCCGACATCACCTACTGCACCAACAACGAATTGGGCTTTGACTACCTGCGGGACAATATGGCTATCTACAAGCAGGAGCTTGTACAGCGGGGACACGCCTTTGCCATCGTGGACGAAGTGGACTCCATTTTGGTGGACGAGGCCCGCACGCCGCTGATCATCTCCGGCAAGGGAGAGGATTCTTCCAGCCTCTATCAGCAGGCGGACAGCTTTGTGGCGAGCCTTAAAAAGAAGGTCTTTGCCAAGACCGAGGATAAGGAAGTTCACGACAATTACGATTGCGACTATTTCGTGGATGAAAAATCCCGGTCCGTTTCCCTGACTGCCTCCGGCATTGCCAAGGCAGAACACCATTTTGGTGTAGAAAATCTTTCCGACCCGGAAAACGCCACCCTCTCCCATCACCTGAACCAGGCTATGAGAGCCCGGGGTCTGATGAAAAAGGATATCGACTATGTGGTGCGGGACGGACAGATCATTATTGTTGACGAATTCACAGGCCGCTTGATGTTTGGACGCCGGTACAGCGAGGGTCTGCACCAGGCCATCGAAGCCAAAGAGCGGGTGACCGTTGCCGGAGAGAGCAAGACCCTGGCTACCATCACCTTCCAAAACTTCTTCCGGCTTTACGACAAGCTCTCCGGTATGACCGGTACGGCGCTGACAGAGGCTGAGGAATTTGAAGCCATCTACCGGCTGGATGTGGTGGAGATCCCCACCAACCGCCCGGTGGCCCGGAAGGATCACAACGATGTGGTCTATAAGACCATAAACGGCAAATACCGGGCAATCATTGCCCAGGTACAGGCCTGCCACCAGAAGGGGCAGCCTGTTTTGGTGGGCACTGTTTCCATTGAAAGAAGTGAGCT
>JAZQLG010000127.1:0-22178 GCA_045542575.1 Faecousia sp. | reverse complement strand
GGCTTGCTGACGGCTTGGCATCTGCGGCAAAAAGGAATTGACACGATTCTGGTAGAGAAAGACCACATTTGCAGCGGCACAACGGCGGGAACGACAGCCAAAATTACCGCCCAGCACGGCCTGATCTATCATAAGATCCTGCGCGATTACGGCAAAGAATATGCGCAAATGTACCATAGCGCCAATGCTGAGGCGGTAAAGGCGCTGAAAAAGCTGTGCAAACAAGCCGGCTGCGACCTGGAGCAGAAGGATAATTTCGTGTACAGCAGTGACCTGCGCAAGCTGGAAAAAGAATGGTCTGCCCTGCAATCCCTGAGGATCCCGGCGAAGATCACAGACCGGTTGCCGCTGCCGATTGACCGGATCGAAGCGATTGGGTTTGAAAACCAGGGACAGTTTGATCCGCTGCAGCTTGCCGGATTATTGGCAAAGGACTTGAAAATCTATGAAAAAACCCGGGTCACGGAGCTGATCGGTACGACGGCTGTGACCGACCGGGGGAAGATCCGGGCAAAAAAGATCGTGGTCGCCACCCATTTTCCCTTTCTCAATAAGCACGGCAGCTATTTTTTAAAATTATATCAGCACCGCTCTTATATGCTGGCGTTGGAGGGAGCGCCCCGGCTGGAAGCCATGTATGTGGACGATGACCGGAAGGGCTATTCCTTCAGCAGCTTTGCCGATTATTTGCTGCTGGGCGGCGGCGGTCACCGCACCGGCAAAAAAGGCGGCAGCTATTACCAGCTGCGGGATGCCAAGACCCGATTTTATCCCCGGGCGGCAGAACGCTTCCATTGGGCGGCCCAGGACACCATGAGTCTGGACGGGATCCCCTATATTGGTCATTATTCAGCAAGGACGCCGGATCTGTATGTGGCGGCAGGCTTCAACAAATGGGGCATGACCGGGTCTATGGTCAGCGCGCAGCTCCTCAGCGCCATGATCGCCGGCCAGCAGCCGGACTGTGCGCCGGTATTTTCTCCCTCCCGGAGCATTCTGAAGCCTCAGCTTTTGGTCAACGGTGGGGAAACGACCATGAATCTGTTGTGGCCCACCACCCGCCGCTGTCCCCACCTGGGGTGCGCTCTGAAATACAACAAGCAGGAGCACTCCTGGGATTGCGCCTGCCACGGCTCCCGGTTTGACGAAAAAGGAAAGCGCCTGAACAATCCTGCCACCGATGACCTGAAAAAGCCGCCCAAAAGACCGCAGACCGGTTTTTCCCCGGAAGGACCGATATAAGACGCCCCCGGACCCCACGGCTCCGGGGGTCACCCTTTGCAAAGGAGGCACATGCAAAGGCGAAACAAAGCTTATTCTTCTGCAAAGAACTTGGGGATGGTGAAGGCGGCGGGGATGCCGAAAACCACCAGCAGGCCGAACATAAGGCCGAAGGTAGTGCCGAAAATGGCGGCGCAAAGGTCTGCTACGCCGTAAAAGGGAATGAATGCGCGGCAGATATTAAAGCCCTTTCCTGCAGACTTGAAAATGAACTTGATGAATTTCAGCGGGGAAACGGTGATGGCGGAAAGAATACCGATGGCAACAAAGGCAATGGCAATGCCGCTGAGAATGGGAATGTGGCCCAGAGTGAAGCCGATGAGCCAGCCGATGGTGGTCAGCACGGGAAGGAAGTATCTTCCGGCGATCAGCAGTTCCAGGAAGGACAGCTTGCCGTCGGCGGTGACGGTGTCCTTTACGGAAGGGGTCTTTGCAGAGCTGGATTCTTCCCAGTTCATTTTCTGGGGGGTGGTTGTTGTGTAGGTGGTCATAATTAGTTCCTCTCTTTCGTTTTATCCATTTGTTTTTTTGTTTTGTGGGCTGTTTCATTTGCCTTACACCTATAAGGGGACCTGTGTTTTGGTTAGGTTTTATATTTTTTAAAAATTTTTTGAAAAATTTGAAAAAATACTGCACCTTCCCTGCCAGGCAGAGAAGGTGCAGCACAAAAGCCGTATTTGGTTGGGTAGGGCATTAGGTGTCGGGGGAGGAAGCGGACAAAAAGTGAGTGGGGGATTGGCCACAGAATTTTTTGAAGGTCTTGCTGAAGTGGTACACATCGGAAAAGCCCAGCTCCTGAGCTACCTCGGAGACGGTGTACTGCTCGTCGGAAAGGAGCAGCTGCTTTGCCCGCTCGATCCGCATTCTTTGCCGGAAGCGCATAGGACCTTCACCGCTGTATTCCTGGAAAAGCCGGCGGAAGTAGCACTCGCTGACACCGCAGGCATCGGCAATGGCGGAGATGGGCAGATCGCTGTCCTGCTCCAGCATTTGGATGCCGGTGCGGATACAGGCAAACCGGTCCTTGGTGATCCGCCGCTTCTGCTTTTGGCAGATCAGAGCCAGGATCTTGTAAAGCTCTCCGTGGAGGGCGGGGGTGCAGACCATATTATTCTTACATTCCTGCACCAGGGCCTGGATGGAAACAGCCAGGGCCGGATCTACATCGGAAAAACAGACCATGGGCCTCCCGCAGGCGCTGATGTCCCGGCCCAGCCGGTCTGTCATTTGGAAATGGATCACCACGGTGTCTTCCCGGCTGGGGTCGGTGTCGTGGAAGTGGACCACATACTCCAGCCCCTTTGCCATATAGGTCAGCTGGTTTTTTCGCACAGACAGCACATTTCCCAAAGAGTCCCGGATGGTGGCAGAGCAGTTCTTAAACCACAGAAGGGTGTGGGAAACTTTAGGCCGGCCTATTGCATTATATACATTTCCCCGGTTTGCCCAAAATTGGGGCTTTGCCAGCACTTCGCTGATGAAAAATTCGGTATTGTACAGCTTATCAAAGGAAATCTCCTCCATTTTGGGGCTCCTTTCCAATAAATGTTTTTTCTATCATAGCACATCCAATAGATTTTTTGTACTGTTTTTTACAAAAATATATCTGTTTTATTCATTTTCCCCCGGTAGGCGCTGTGCTACAATAAAAGAAAACAGCAAGGAGGCTGCCAAAATGCTGGATTATAAAGTAAAGATCGGCCTTGTGGCAATGCGCCGCAATACCACCGACCGCCCCCGGGGGACCTTCCTGACCTGGTACTCTGCAGAGCAAAGAGGCAAGCGGTTTACCCAGTACATCGAGGAGAATTTTACAAATGAATATGTATCCTTTGTGGATAACAAGGGCATCGGTCACGAAGACCTGGTCTTCGACGATGCTTCTGCCGCTCAGGTCGTGGAGCGCTTCCAAAAGGAAAAAGTGGATGCGGTGATGATCATCAACTGCAACTTCGGCAACGAAGAAGCCGCGGCTGATATTGCCAAGGCCCTGGGAAAGCCTGTGCTTTTGTGGGCACCCCTGGATGACGAGTATTATATGGACGGTATGCGTCCCACCGACTCCCAGTGCAGCCTGTTCGGCGTTTCCCGGCAGATGCAGCGCTTCCACATTCCCTTCTCCCACCTGCCCTGCTGCCGTGTGGAAAGCGAGGAATTTAAGGAAGGCTTTGATTCCTTTGTCCGGGTGGCCTGTATGGTGAAAAACTTTACCGGCCTGCGGATCGGTCAGGTAGGCTCCCGGCCCACACCCTTCTTCTCCGTTATTTGGAACGAAGGGGAGCTGATGGAAAAATTCGGTGTGCGGACTGTGGCGCTGAACTTTGCCATCATTGAAAACCGGATGAAAATTGCCGCTGAGCAGTGCGGGGCGGAGATCGACGAGATCGAAGAATATATCCGCGCAAACTACAAAATGGATGAGCTGACCCCCAAGTATGTCCGGGGAATGGCTACCATGGTGGTAATGTACAAGCGGCTCTTTGAGGAGTATAACCTGGATGTGATCTGCGCTGAGTGCTGGACTGCTACCCCGGTAATGTTCGATGGCCTGGCACCCTGCACCGTCTACGGTATCCTCAACGATATGGGCTATATGATCGCCTGCGAAAGCGATATGCATTGCGCCCTCACTATGGTGCTTTTAAAGTGTGCTACCCTAGGTCAGGGAAAGCCCCTGTTTGGCGAGTTTACCGTTCGCCACCCGGAAAACAAAAATGCGGAGCTTTTGTGGCACTGCGGACCCTTCCCCCTGTCTCAAAAGGCGGAAAGCGGCATCGACAGCACAGCGCGGCTGGTAAACCAGCGCTCCTGGTTCCGGGCAAAGGACGGTGTTTATACCGTTGCCCGTATGGATCAGGAAAGCGGCAGCTATATGATTTTGCCCCTGCTTTGTGAAACCGCCCCCGGACCTCAGACCCACGGTACATACATCTGGGGCCAGTTCCAAGACCTGCAAAAGGTGGAGGACCGGCTCATCGACGGCCCATATATCCACCACTTTGTGGAGATGGCCGGCGATTGGCGCAAAGAGATCAGCGAATTCTGTAAGTATTTCCCCAACCTGACGGTTGATAAAACAGTAGAGTAAAAGGAGATAAGCATTATGAATTATCAGATGAGTAAATTCCTGTTTGCAATGATCCTCACAGAGCTGGAGGATGCGGTGGGCAAGGAGAACTGCTCCACCCGGCAGATCGATAAGGTGACCCACAGTGTGGACTACTACTGGCTGTCCCGTATGTGGGCAGACCGGGGCGAACGGATGCCTGAAGCAGACTTTATCGTCTGCCCCAAGGATGCTACCGAGGTCTCCAAGGTGGTCAAGATCGCCAACTATTATAAGATCCCTGTGACCACCTGGGGCGCAGGCGGCGGCACCCAGGGCGGTGCGATCCCCGTGTGCGGCGGCATCATTCTGGACACCAAGCGGATGAACCAGATCTACGAAGTGAATACCGAGAGTATGTACATTGAGTGCGGCACCGGTGCGATCTACAAGCACATTGAATGGGCTGCCAACGAAGTAGGCAAGGCAACTATGCACTATCCCTCCTCTTTGACCTGCTCCACCGTAGGCGGCTTCTTGGCCCACCGGGGCATCGGCGTTTGCTCCACCAAGTACGGTAAGATCGACGATATGGTGCTGCAGATGGAAGTGGTGCTTCCCAACGGCGATATTATCAATACATCCTCTGCCCCCAAGCATGCCGCAGGTCCTGACCTGAACCAGATCTTCATTGGCTCTGAGGGCACCCTGGGTATCATCACCAAAGCCCAGATCCGCATTTACGATCAGCCCGAAGAACGCCGCTTCCGTGGCTTCCTGTTCCAGGATATGCACGGTGCCTTCCAGGCCTCCCGGGAGCTGCTGCAGAAGTTCAAGCCCTCTGTTATGCGTCTTTATGACGAAGCCGAAACTGCTTCTCTCATTAAGAAGATCGTGGGCGTGGAGCGCAAGGGCGCATTTATGAACATTGCCTACGAGGGCTGCAAGGAAATGGTGGAGGTGGAAGAGAAAATTCTGCTGGACACCTTCAAAAAGTATGGCGCAGAGGACCTGGGCAGCGAGTACGGCGAAAAGTGGTGGAAGGAAAAGATCACCTTCTTCTATCCCGGTCATATGATGGACATTCCCCAGATGTTCGGCACCATGGATACCATCGCACCCTACGACAAGATCGAAAAGATCTACTGGGCTATGAAGGAAGCCATTGAGACCAACTTCCCCCAGGCCAAGTTTATCGCCCACTTCTCCCACTGGTATGAGTGGGGCTCTATGATCTACGACCGCTTCATCGTGGAGGGCAAGGATGTGCCCCAGGATCCGGTGGAAGCTCTGCGGCTGCATCAGGAGATCTGGACCTGCGGTGTCCGGGCAGCTCTTGCCAACGGCGGTGTAGTCAACGACCACCACGGCGTAGGCATCAAGCTGGGCAGACTGATGAAAGAACAGTACGGTCCTGCTATGCAGGTGTTTGAGGGTCTTAAGAAGCAGCTTGACCCCAACGGAATTATGAACCCCTTTAAACTGGGCTTGTAAGAAAGGGAGGAAAATGCTATGATGATGTCTGATAAGTGCAAGCAGCACGTGGATTCCTGCCGCTTCTGCTGGATGTGCCACCATATTTGTCCTGTGGGCAACGCCACCGGCCAGGAAAGAAACACCGCCCGGGCCAGAGCACTGGGTATTTCCCTGGTAAACCGGGGAGCTATCGACCTTTCTGAGATCGTGGATAACATCTATGAATGTGCCACCTGCGGCGCTTGTGTCCACGACTGCACCACCGGCTGGGATCCGGTGATGTTCACCAAGGAAACAAGACTTCAGGCTGCCCTGGAGGGCAAGCTGCCCGCCTACATAGAAAAGCTGGTGGACGGCTGCCTGGATACCGGCAACGCCTACGGGAAGACTGAAATCTGTGCAGAGCTGGCAAATGCCATTGCAAAGCACGAAGCAGCCACCGATGTTTTACTGTACCTGGGCGCAGATGCCGCTTATATGGTGCCCGAGCAGGCAGTGAAGGCTATCCGGGTGCTGGAAAAGGCCGGCGTTTCCTTCACTGTGCTGGCAAAGGAGCCTGCCTCCGGCGCACAGCTGGATTTCCTCATTGGCGCTGCCGAGGAAACCAAGCAGCAGATGGCTGCCTGCGCAGAAGTATTTGCCGGCTACAAGACTGTCGTTTTGTATGATCCCGCTGATGCTAAGGCTATGATGCAGACCGCCAAGGAGTATGGCGTAGAGGCAAAGACCAAGCTGGTAACATATACTGCCTATCTTGCGCAGTTGGTAAAGGACGGTAAGCTGGTGCTCGCACAAACCGGAAAGGAAGTTTCCTTCCAGGATCCCTATCAGCTTAGCCGTGACTTGGGCGAAACAGAAGCTGCCCGGGAAGTGATCGCTTCCTGCGCTAACCTAAAGGAGCTGCACCTGAACCGGGAAGAAACGGTTTGGGCCGGCAACATTCTGATGGCCCAGTATGTTCCGAAAATTATGGCTCTGGTGGCCCAGCGCCGCATTTTCAATGCAAAGACTTTGAACATTCCCGCTATCGTCACTGCCAGCGTTTCTGAGTACGCTTCTTTGAAGGCAGTGGCTGCAGATGTGGAGATTCTGTCCCTTGAGGACCTGATTTTGGGAGAATAAAAATGCTGGTTAATCTGAAACAGATCCTTTCCCTGGCAGAGCAGGGGGGCTACTGCGTACCCGCTTTCAATGTGTACAATATGGAAAGTGTGATGGGCGCTTTGTACGCCGCAGAAGAAAGCCGCAGCCCTGTAATTTTGCAGGTATATCCCCGGCTGATGAAGGAGGACACGGGCTATTTCCTTTCTCCGGTGATCCTGGCCGCTGCCCAAAAGGCGACCGTGCCGGTGTGCTTCCATCTGGATCACGGTCCCTCTGAGCTGGAGACCACCCGCTCCCTTCGTTACGGCGCGACCGGCATTATGCTGGACGGCTCTATACTGCCCTTTGAAGAGAATATCGCCCTAACCAAGCGGGTGGTGGATACCTGCGCCTATCTGGATGTACAGGTAGAAGGAGAACTGGGACATGTGGGCTCTACCAAGGATGACACCCAGGACGAATTTACTACCCCGGAAGATGCCAAACGGTTTGTGGAGGAAACAGGCGTTGCCTGCCTGGCAGTTGCGGTAGGCACTGCCCACGGCAGATACAAGAAACCTCCCAAGCTGGATATTGAACGGATCAAGGAAATCCGTCAGGCCACAAACAATACGGCCCTTGTCCTTCACGGTGGCTCCGGCGTGCCGGATGAAGAAATCCGTAAGGCCGTGAAGGCCGGCATCCGCAAGATGAATTTTGCCACCGATGTGTGCTATGCCTTCCTGGATTGCTGCCTGGCAGAACTGCAGAAGCCGGACCGGGCTGTAGCCATCGACACCTTTATGAAAAAGCCTATCCAGGCGGTAAAGGAATTCTGCATCACCCGCATCAAGCTGGTAGGTGCGGACGGAAAGGTATAATTATGGCAAAGATCGTGGGAATCGGTGCCAATGTATTTGACACCCTCTATAACATTCCGACCTACCCCACAGAGGACACCAAAATGCGCGCCACCGCCAGTAGTTTTGCTGGCGGCGGTCCTGTTGGTACGGGCCTTGTGGCGGCTGCCAAGCTGGGAGCATCCTGCGCCTACATCGGCGTCCTGTCCGATGACAACGGCGGTCGTTTTCTGAAGGAAGATTTTGAAAAATACGGCGTGAGTACGGAACATATCCGGGTGCTGCCGGGGTATCGCTCCTTTGCCTCCGTTTTGTGGCTTTGTGGGGACACGGCCACCCGGACCTGTGTGTTCGATAAGGGCGATCTGCCGCCCCTTTCCCTGGACGAAGCACAAAAGAAGGCCATTGAGGGCGCAAGTCTTCTGATGGTGGACGGCAACGAACTGCGTGCGGCAGTGGAAGGCGCAAAGCTTGCCCGCAGCAAGGGCGTTAAAGTCCTTTACGACTGCGGCGGCCTTTATGAAGGGGTGGAAAAGCTCCTTTGCCACACGGATATTATGATCCCCTCGGAGGAATTCTCTCTGGGGCATACAGGCTGCAAGAGCGCAGAAGAAGCGGCAAAGAAACTGTATGATACTTACAAGCCGGAGGTGGTTGTCATCACCCAAGGCAGCCGTGGCGGTATCCTGTATGACGGCAAGAGCGTGACCGCTTATCCTGCGTTTTCTGTAAATGCGGTGGACAGCAATGGAGCTGGAGATGTGTTTCACGGCGCCTTTGCCGCCGGCGTGACAAAGGGCTATGATTATTTGAAATGCTGCTATTTTGCCAGCGCGGTTTCTGCTTTAAAATGCACCGGTGTGGGTGCCCGGGCCAGCGCCCCGGACCTTGAAAGCGCAAAGAATTTCCTGAAGGAGAATGGCTATGAATTATAAGAAGACCTATGTGCCGAAGCTGGGCTATGCCCCCATTTGTGAAATCGGCAAGTGCAGCCTGAAGAAATTGGAATTTGGCATCATTGAACTGGATGCAGGTCAGACCCTGCCCTTTGACACCGGCGACAGAGAAGTTGCCTTTATTATGCTCCAGGGCCACTGCGATGTGACTGCTGACGAAAACACCTGGGAGAACATCGGCAACCGGAATACCGTTTTTGAAAACCGGAAGGCTGAGTGCTTCTATATGCCCCGGGAGCAGAAGCTCACCATTACTGCCCGGGACCACATCAAGATCGCTGTTTGCGGCACACCTGTTGCGGAAAAGACCAAGCCCCAGGTCCTTCGGGAGGACCACGCTGTGCTGAAGCTTTTGGGAGAAGTGCCTTACCAGAGAGAAACCAGCTTCCTCATCGACGGCAACTCCAACGCCAAGGTGCTGACCATCGGCGAAGCCTACTGCACCGAGGGCAACTGGGCAGGCTTCCCGCCCCACAAGCATGATGAAGACAATATGCCCACCGAGTGCATTGCCGAGGAGATCTACTATTTCCTCTTTGAGCCGGAGCAGGGCTTTGCGGTGCAGTGCCTTTATACCTCTGATGGCACCACTGATGAAGCCTACCGGGTGAAAAATGATGAGCTGGTGGAATTCCCCTTCGGCTATCACACCACCGTTTCCACCCCCGGCTACAAGACCTATTTTTTGTGGCTGATGGCTGGCGACTACCAGGGCTTCAACCGCAGCTCTGATCCGGAACACGCCTGGATCGAAAAAAGATAATAATACCCGGGAGGGGAAGCTATGAAGTATCTGTTGGGAATTGATTTTGGCGGCGGCGCATCCAAGGCTACGCTTTTGCGTACCGATGGCCTTGTGGTGGCGGAAAATACGGTGGAGTATCCCACCTTATATCCCCAGGCCGGTGCCTGTGAGCAGGACCCGGCAGACTGGATCGATGCCCTTTGCGAAAATACCCGGGCACTGCTTGCCAAAAGCGGCATTTGCCCGGAGGATATTTTGGCCCTTGCCATCGATTCTGCCACCCACACCTTCCTGGTGTGCGATGAGAACCGCAAGCCCCTTCGTAACGCCATCCACTGGACCGACAGCCGTAGCCGTCGTCAGGCGGACAGCCTGCGGGAAGGGCTGGGAGAAGAAATTTTCCAAAAGACCTTCCACAAGCCGGATACCATCTGGACATTGCCCCAGCTTGTGTGGCTGCGGGAAAACGAGCCGGCTCTTTATGAGAAGGTTCGCTGCATCTTCTTTGAAAAAGACTATATTCGGTATTTTCTTACCGGCGTGTACTGCACTGACTACATCGAAGCCCAGGGCAGTATGCTTTTCGACTGCAACAAAATGCAGTGGGATGAAGCCCTCTGCGCCCTGGCAGGCATCCGGGAGGAAATGCTGCCGCCTATCAAGAAGCCTACGGACATTATTGGCACGGTTACGGCTTCTGCTGCGGAAAAGACCGGCCTGACAGCCGGTACAAAGGTCCTTTGCGGCACCACAGACACGGTGATGGAAGTATTTGCCTCCGGTGCGGTAGCCCCCGGAGATGTAACGGTAAAGCTGGCTACTGCCGGGCGTATCTGCGTGATCACAGATCAGCCCTGCCCGGACCGGCATCTTGTGAACTATTCCCATATCGTACCCGGCCTGTGGTACCCCGGCACGGCAACAAAGGCCGCTGCCGCCAGCTATCGCTGGTTCCGGGATACCTTCGGCGGTGACTACGAAAGCCTGAATGAACAGGCAGCGAAAGTCCCCTTGGGCTGTGAGGGCCTTCTGTACCATCCCTATCTGAACGGGGAACTTACCCCCTATGCTGACTCTACTTTGTGCGGCAGCTTTACGGGGATGCGGGCCACCCACGGCAAAGGCCACTTTGCCCGGGCGGTGATGGAAGGGGTCAGCCTGTCCCTTTTGGACAGCAAAAAGTATTTGGACAGCCTGGGCTTAAAGCAAAAAACCACCGCGACCTTGATTGGCGGCGGTGCAAAGGGCGCTCTTTGGAGTCAAATTACTGCTGACGTGCTGGGGATGGAGCTGACCATCACCCAAAGCGCGGATTCCTCCTTAGGCTCTGCCATGCTGGCAGGCATTGCCGTTGGGGTATTCAGCGACGCATCTGCTGCGGTGGCGGCCTGCATTAAGCCGGTGCGGACCGTAAAGCCAAACCCGGAAAATACTGCAAAATACGAAAAAGTATTTGCTGTGTATAAGAAGATCCACGATGCCCTTGCCCCCGTTTATCGGGAAAGGGAGGACAGCCTATGAAGGTGGTAGTTTGTCTGCGCCGGGGGCTGGACGGAGAACTGGGCGCTTTTGATGCTGCTGCCTACGAAGCCGCCCTATCGCTACCCGGTGCAGAAGTGACACTTCTTTCTATGGGCCCTGCCCAAACGGCAGAATATCTGCACCATTTGACCCGGCTGGGGGCAAAAAAAGCGGTGCTTCTTTGCGACCCGGTCTTTGCCGGCTCTGACACATTGGCGACGGCCTGTGTTTTGGCAGCGGCGATCCGGAAGCTTGCCCCGGATCTGATCCTTTGCGGCAGGCAGACTCTGGTGGGGGATACGGGGCAGGTAGGTCCTATGCTTTCTGCCCTTTTGGAGCTGCCCCTCATTACCCAGGCCACCGGCCTGCAGGCAGAAGATGGCACTCTGACCTGCGCTACCCTGGAACAGGGAACGCAGCGAGCGGTCCTGCCCGCCCTTGTTACGGTGGAGCGGAATTTCCTGCTGCGCAAGCCCAGCATCCGTTCCCGGTTGGGGCAGGTGGAGGTTTGGAACGCAAAGGACTTGGATGTTGATCCGAAAAAATGCGGCCTCACTGGCTCACCAACCCGGGTACTTAAGACCTTTGAAAATACTGCCGGCAGACGCAAATGCCGGTTTATTTCCCTGGCAGAGCTTCCTGCCGTGCTGGAAAAGGCACTGAATGAGAGCAAAGAGGCGACTGCCCCTGCCGAAAGCAAAGAAAAATTGCAAAAGCTGTGCATTGTGGGGCAATCACCTATGGCTCTTGCCCAAACAGTCAGCGATGATATCACGGTGTTGCCCCTGAGTGACGAGGACACACTTATTAAGCAGATAAAAGACCTTGCGCCCAATGCCGTTCTTTGGGGAAGTGACCCCAAGTCCAAGGCTCTGGCAGGCAGGATCAGCGCCCGGCTTGGACTGGGGCTGTGTGCCGACTGCACCAGCCTGGAAGCGGATGGGGAAAACCTTGTGATGTACCGCCCCGCCCTTAGCGGCAGTGTGCTTGCCAAGATCGTCAGCCTTACAAAGCCTGCCATGGCAACGGTGCGTACTGCAAAAGCAGGAGAAAGCATTGTTGTGACGGCGGGCTGGGGCGCAAAGGATGACCTGGATGCTGTCCGACGGTTTGCAGAAAACCTGGACGCTCAGCTGGGGGCAAGCCGAAAAATGGTGGATATGGGCCTGATGCCCTATGAAGCGCAAGTGGGACTTACAGGCAGAAAGGTCTGCCCCAAGGTCTATATTGCGGTAGGCGTCAGCGGTGCGGTCCATCATATTGCCGGTATGGACCGGTCCGGAACGGTCATTGCTATCAATTCTGATAAAAATGCCTCTATCTTTTCTTATGCAGATTATGGTATACTGGAAGCGGCAGAAAAAATATAAGAAGGAGCGACTATGGACAGCAGCGTAAAAATGTGTGTAGATGCGAGACTTTCTATGTTCCGCCAGTATTATGAGGTGCCTGCAAATGTGGAACCGGATGTGGAGGCCTTTTGCCGGGAACTGACCGCATTGGGGGAAAGCAGCCCGGATGCGGCAAGCTTTGAGGCAGCCTTTGTATCCAAAGGTTTCAGCGACCGGTTTACAGCTTTGCTGTCGGTTTGCGTTCCCAAGCCCTATCAAATGAATGCCCAAGAGCAGGCCCATGCCGAAGAAACAGCCCGACAGATCTTTGAAGAGGACAGAGAACGGATCGAAAAGGAATTTGCTGAGGATGTTGCCGATTCGGTGCAGGTCAAGCTGGATAGCGATCTGACTGCCGCAAAACGGAGAATAATGACCGAAGCCGGCGTTATGGACGAGTACACAAAAATCTCCAATATCACAGAGGATATAGGTATTGTGGGAAAGGGCTTGAAAAAACTTTTTGGCAAGAAAAAGAAATAAGAAGAACCCGCTATCAGGATCTGATCTGATAGCGGGTTCTTTTTATCCGATTGTTTGAAAATGCAGGCCGTCGCTGCCCCAGCGCTGTTCATAGAGAATATAGAGCTTGTCGTTTTTTACCGCAATGTCGGAATAGCCGGCAATTTTGTCCACATAGAGGCTTTCAAAGGTTTGAAAGCCGTCCCGACTGATCTTTACGGTCAGGTCTTCTCTTGCCTCTGTGTTGGCGCAGTTGATGTGATAGACCGTGCCGTTTTCGCAGCACATACTGCCCTGACAGGTGGGATCAGGCAGGTTTTCCGCAAAATGCAGGTTTTGCCAATCACTGTAGCCTGTGGGACTTAATGCCAAAGCCCGGCAGCCCTTTCCCTCGTTGCGCATAGAGATCAGCACTTCATTTTCTGCTGTTACAGCCAGGGCACATTCGCTGCCGTTAGTCAGAACATCTTTGCCGATCAGGTCTCCCAAATGCCAGTGGATGCCGTCCTCAGAATAAAGAGTGCTGACAAAGGAGGGGGCATGGGCGTTGGGGTCAGCTTCGTTGGCGGCAAACCAAATGGGGATCAGAAGCTTCCCTTTATGGACGATGCCGTGTCCCGGCCCAACGGCAAGAACAGAAAAGAAGAAGCCGCAGTTTTGGAAGGGCTCGGTAATTTCCGTGGGGGCAGAAAAGGTTTTGCCGTCGTCGGTACTGATGCGGCAGTAAAGCTGCCGGTAGTTTTTGCAGTAAAGAAAGACGATCTGCTCTTTATTGACGATCAGCACAGGATTATTCATAGTGTTGCCGTTGCTTTCCACGGTCAGCACCGTTTCCCAGGTGTTTCCTTCGTCGGTACTGCGCCGTATCCGCAGGTCGATCATAGACCAGTCGTGGTTTCCCTCCCAGTAGCGGCGGCATTCATAGCAGGAAAGCAGGGTGCTTTTTTCTGTGATTACCAGACCGGGAATGCGAAACTGGAAAAATTCTTCCGTAGGTTTTTCAAAAAGCATAGATTGCTCCTTGTTATAAGTATTTTTCGGGGATCTGATAGACTCCTTCCACTGCCTTCAGGGATTTCAGCGCCTCGTCAACGGTGCAGGTCAGTTCCCGCTGCCCAAGGACAGCCAGCAAAAATTCTTCATCCTCGTCCCGGAACATATCGTTTCGGGCGGTTTTGTATTCGCACACATTCCAGACCCGGGTGTCGGTGTTGTACCAGGAAAGGGTGGCCTTGTCCCAGGAGGCAAATTCTACGGTAATGGTGCCCTTCACGCCCATCAGTTCGATCTGCCGGCGGCGGGGATGCTGATAAAAGTCTAAGTGTACATTGGCCGCAAGGCGGTTTTGGAAGCGAACCAGCATTTCAATGGAATCCGGGGCTTCCATACCCATATCGCTGAAAGCACCGTAAACGGCCTTTACATCCACGATCTCCTGCCCGGCATACCAAATGGCCAGATCCAAATCGTGGACCAGTTCAAAGGCACCGGAATATTTGGAGTAGTACATATTCAGATAGTTAGGCTGGATCTCCGCAAAGGGCTCTCCCATAAAGGCACGAATATTCACAAGCCTGCCGATAGTGCCTTGCTCCAATAGGCCTTTTGCCCTGCGCAGGACTTCGTGGTAGCGGAAACAGAAGCCAACCATCACCAAAAGACCCTTTTCCTCTGCCAAAGCCTGCAGTTCGGCAACGCCCTTTTGGGTGTTGGCAAGGGGCTTTTCAATGAACACATGGCAGCCGGCATTCAGCGCCTGGGTCGCCATGGAAAGGTGCATAGCGGTGGGGGTGAGAATAAATACTGCATCGAAATTGCCGGTTTTCAAGGCTTCGGCATAATCCTCTGCCACCGCAATGCCGGGAAGCAGTTCAAGCATACTTTGCCGCTGGGCGGGGCTGGGATCACAGGCGGTGAGATTACGAAGCCCCAACTCCCAAAGCACCTGGGCGTGGCGCTTGCCGATAGAGCCGCAGCCTGCGATCAGAATGTTTAAGTCGGTTATTTGCATGTGGAAAACCCTCCGTCAACCACAATATTTTGCCCGGTGATGTAGGAGGCGGCATCGGATGCAAGGAAGATGACCGTGCCCAAAAGGTCGCTTTGCATTCTGCCCATTCTGCCCATGGGAGTGCGCTCGGAATAGCCGTCAATAAAGGCCTGGGTCAGCTCGCCCTTGTCAAAACCGCCGGGGGAAATGCTGTTCACATTCACACCGTAGGGGGCCATGAAGGCAGCCAAATCCCGGGTCATGGCGATGACACCGCCCTTGGCAGCGGCATACTCCACAGGCTGTTCCATCTTATTTGCCTTGTGGTACATATCCCGGTTTCTGCCTACAATGCCGGCAATAGAGCCGAGATTAATGACAGTGCCCCGCTTTTGCTCTGCCATATACGGACACACCGCCCGGCAGCAGAACAGAGAGCCGGTGAGATTGGTGTCGATCATGTTCTGAATGTTTTGGGGGTCACGGCGCAGGAAGTTGCACTCTCCGGCACCGGAGCCGCCGCCGGCATTGTTAATGAGAATGTCGATGCGCCCAAAGAGCGCCATGACCTTTTGGGCCATTTTTTCACAGGAATCGTAGCTGCGCTGGTCAAGGGGCAGACCGATGATCTGGGCGCCGGTTTTTTCTGACAATTCCTTTGCGACGGCAACAGCCTTTTCTTCTGCACGGGAAGTGATGACGACTTTGCAGCCGTACTCTGCCAAGGCCACTGCCATATCATAGCCCAGCCCAGAGCCGCCACCGGTGATGATGGCCACCTTGCCATTCAGCTCAAACATATCGTGGACAGATCTTTCCATCGTATTTCCTCCTTTACACATAGGGGATGATTTCTTTTGCGATCAGCGCTTTTTGTTCTGCCGTAGGCTCGCCAAAGGGGTGACGGCAAACGCCAAAGTCAAAGCCAAGCTGGTTCAGAACTTCCTTTTCTGCCTGCATAACACCGATCCTGCACAGCAGGGTGATGATCCGGTTGGCCTCCTTCTGCACCTTTTGAGCTTCTGCAATGTTACCGGCATCAAAGAGGTCTTTGATCTTCACAAATTTATCTGCCATAAAGTTATAGGTGCTGCCTACGCCGCCGTCAGCGCCCATGGAAAGACCTGCAAGGAACATTTCGTCATAGCCGTTATACACGATCTTTTCCGGGAAGGCGGCCTTGCACTGCTCCAGCATAAAGAAGTCGTTGGAGGTGAATTTGATGCCGATAAACTTGGGGTCGGACAGAAATGCGCCCATTTCCGCAACGCCCATATTCACACCGGAGAAGGCGGGGAAGTGGTACACCAGCATAGGAAGCTCTGTGGCATAGGCCAGACGGAAGTAGTAATCCTTGATCTCCTTCAGAGAGAATTTGTAATAGTAAGGCGCAACAGAAGAGATGGCATCGTAGCCAAGCGTTTCCGCGTGTCGGGCAAGGTCTGCCGCCTCGTCCTCATGGACAGAGCCGATATGGGCGATCAGGGTCTTTTCCGGAGCGGCGGATTTCACAATATCCATAATTTGCTTCCGCTCGTCGGTGGAAAGCAAAAACGCTTCTGCGGTGCTGCCGCCTACATAGAAGCCTGTAACGCCCTTTTCCACATTGAATTGCACCAATTTTTCCAATTCTTTTTCATTTACCCGGTTTTCTTTATCAAAAGGTGTCAGCAGGGCGGTAAAAATTCCTTTGTACTTTTCCATATGTACCTCCACAGATGTTTATTGGTTCTACTGCCTTCTATATATCACAAAAACAAAAGATAAAACAGGCGTATTTTGCCTTAAAATTGACTGTGGTTGCTTTTTTGAGCAGAATGTGCTATGCTGAAAAAGAGGTGATGAGATGGACGAGCGAATGGTTTGCCACCAGCAGGGCAGAGATGCTATGCACAGGACCTGGCACGCATCGGAGGAGCATCTTTTTTTGTATGTTCATACAGGCCGTGGAAGCCTGGTTTGCGCCCAAAGCGTATTCCCTCTGGAGGAGGGAACACTGCTGTTTATTGGCGCTGGGGTCTACCACTATACGGTGTCGGAAGTGCCCGCAGAATATGACAGAAGCAAGCTTGCTTTAGCCCCCCATCGGCTGCAGGTGCTTTCCGGGGCCCTTCCCAGGCTTTCCTTTTTGGATAAAAGCGTGGTGTATGCCCGGATCCCCCCGGAAAAGCGGGCAAGGGTGGAGGATATTTTCTGCCGTGGAACAGAAGGCTCCCGGGAACTGGGGCTGATGGCTGCCGCACTGGAGCTGCTTGGCTTTTTGCAGGCCTACGAAGCAGGCAGCACTTCCGGTACAGAGGGCCGGATGGCTAAGGCCATTCGGTTTATCAATGAGAATATCGCCCAGGACCTGGATGTTCAAAAGATCTGCGATGAGATCAATGTGAGCAAGTATCATTTTTGTCGCCGGTTCAAGGCCCATACCGGTGTGACGGTGATGGCGTATTTGCTGAAGACCCGGATCATTTTAGCGGCAGAGGAGCTGCGGAAGACGGACCTTCCTGTTTCAGAGATCAGCGAAAATCTGGGCTTCAGCAGCCTTTCCTACTTTTGCCGGGTGTTTAAGCAGGAACGGGGCGTTACCCCCCTGCAGTACCGCAAGCAGGCAAAACAATAAAAAGGTCGCTACCTGACAAGATAGCGACCTTTATTCTTCCGCAAGGTAATTAAGGCGGATGAAGGACCAATTTCCTACTTGGAAGGCCTTTTCCTCCGGGGATTGAGGCAGGGGGCGGATCTCCACAGTGTCATCGGTGACCGTGACAAACAGGCACATTTCCTCCTGTTCCACCAGGTAAAAATCCTGAGCCGGATCCCGGATGCTTTTCATAAATTCCGGCATACCGAAGGGGGTGGGGGTGAGAATGCCCCGGGCACTGTCCGGTGTGGCATCCTCCGGCAGAACGGCGGGCCTGCCCAACAGGCAGCAGATGTTGCCTTCCGGGAATTTTTCCCGCAGCATCCGCTCTTTTTTAACTTTTTTACAGCCCCGGCCATAGGCGGCCAGGTGATAGGGATGGCGCACGATCGCAGACTGATCGGGGGCGGTGTCGTCCAACAGGGCGTCTACGCTGATCCCCAAAAGCCGGGAAAGCATTTTAAGGTTTTCCACATCCGGCATACCCTTGTCCGTTTCCCATTTGGCGATGGCTGACCGGGAGACACACAGCTTGCTGGCAAGCTGCTCCTGGGACAGTCCGTAGCACTTCCGGGCGTATCTGATTTTTTCTCCCAGTGTCATAGATTCCTCCGTTTTTTCTTGTTGTGTGTCATTTTACACTACATTTTGGCGGAAATCAATAAAGAAGGCGGCAGAATCCTGTTACTATCCGTGACTTCCGGGGAAAAGCCTTGACAAGGAAAAGTGGCGGTGCTATGATACACCCAGATTTTAAAAGAAAGGAGTAAAGCAATATGTTTATTAAAGGTTTGAAGAGTAATATCGTTTGTAGAGGCTTTGCTCCTTTGGGATACATTTAGGCATTTTTATGTCCGCTGTGTATGATAGGTGCAGGCTTCGGCCTGCACCTTTTTTGCGTTTTTTGCAGGCGTTTTTATGAAAGAGAGGGTAAGAAATTGAAGAAAGAACAATCAAAGAGCACACTGCTGTGGCACTTCCTGCGGGGAGCGAAGCGCTTTTTTGCCGCAAGCATTTTATGCGCCGGCATTACGGCGTTGGCGGATATGCTGCAGCCGCAGATCATCCGGGCGGCGGTGGACTGCGCTATTGGCGGTAAGGAGGGGGATTTCCCCGGCTTTGTGACGGATATGGTAAACAGCATCGGCGGCTTTGCCTTCCTGGGAAAAAACCTTTGGATCATGGCCCTGGCAGTGATCTGCGTTGCGGCAGTGCAGGTGGGTGCCCAGTATGCCTTCCGGGTCTTTAACACAAAGGCTTCGGAAACCCTGGTCAAGACCATGCGGGACAGCTTGTTTTCCCATATCCAGCATCTGAGCTTTTCCTGGCATATGAAAAACAAGACCGGTGATATTATCCAGCGGTGTACATCGGACATCGACACCACCAAGAACTTTTTGTCAGAGCAGCTGACTTCTGTGTTTCGGATCGTGCTGCTTTTGGGGCTGTCCGTTACCTTTATGCTGTCCATGCACCCCATACTGACCCTGATCGCGCTGATCCCCACACCGGCGATCATTCTGTATTCCTTCCATTTTCACCGGAAGATCCACGACGGCTTTTTGGCCTGCGATGAAAATGAAGGCAAGCTTTCCGCTATGGCCCAGGAAAATCTGACCGGCGTGCGGGTGGTGCGGGCCTTTGGCCGGGAACGGGCAGAGATCGAAAAATTTGAAAAGCAAAATAACCACTATGCGGCTTTGTGGGAGAAAATGGCAAAGGTATTGTCCCGGTTCTGGAGCGTTTCCGACATCCTTTCCGGCCTGCAGGTGATGCTGGTGGTTGTATTCGGTGCCTATTACTGCGTCCACGGAAATCTGCAGGCGGGGGCCTATATTGCCTTCATTTCCTACAACGCGATGCTGGTTTGGCCCATTCGTCAGCTGGGCCGGATGATCAGCGAAATGAGCAAGGCCGGCGTGTCCATCGACCGGGTGGCCTACATTATGAATTCCCCGGTGGAGCAGGATGAAAAGGACTGCGAGGATGCCCCTATGGAGGGGGATATCCGCTTCGAGCATATCAGCTTTGGCTATGAAAATGCCCCCGAGATCCTTCACGACATTGATTTTACCGTAAAGGCGGGCACGACTTTGGGCATCCTGGGAGGCACCGGCAGCGGAAAGACCACCCTGATGCTGCTGCTTGACAAGCTGTATTTATTGGAGGAGGGAAAAGGCCGCATCACTATTGGCGGTAAGGATATCCGCAAGATACGGACGGCACACCTGCGAAAGAACATTGGCTTTGTTTTGCAGGAGCCCTATTTGTTCTCCCGGACCATTGCGGAAAATATTGCCGTCAGTCAGGATACTGTGGATATGGAAGCGATCCGGTCTGCAGCGGAAGCGGCAGCCCTGGACGAAACCGTCAACGGCTTTACAGCGGGCTATGATACTATGGTGGGCGAGCGGGGCGTCACCCTGTCCGGCGGGCAGAAGCAGCGGGCCGCCATCGCAAGAACACTGCTGTCCCAGACCCCCATACTGGTGTTTGACGATTCCTTGTCTGCTGTAGATACGGAAACGGATGCAAAGATCCGTAAAGCCATTACCCAGCGGTTTGGCAAAGCCACAGTTATTCTGATCTCCCATCGGATCACCACCCTTTCCGCTGCCGATAAGATCATCGTGCTGGATAAGGGACGGATCGCGGAGGAGGGCACCCACGAGCAGCTTAAATGCGGTGGGGGTATTTATCAAAAGATCTATGAAGCCCAAAGCGGCGCAAAGGAGGTGTTACCATAATGGAAGAAAAAAGCACACATTTAAAATACTTCGGCATTGGCAGGATCCTGCCCTTTTTGCGAAGTGTGCGGGGGAAGATCTTTACAATGGTCTTCTTCGGCCTTGTGGGCAGTCTGACAGACATTATCCTGCCCCTGTTCCAGCGCTATGCTCTGGACCACTTTGTGGGCTTGGGGATATTTGACACCCTGATTTGGTTTTTGGCAGCCTATATCTTTATCATCCTGGTTGCGGCAGGCTCCAATTACATATCCTGCGCGCTGGCAAATATTATCGCGGTGCGGGTCGAACAGCAGCTTCGGCAGACAGGCTTCAACCATTTGCAGACCCTGTCCTTTTCCTATTTTAACCAAAACAGCGTAGGTTACATCCACGCAAGACTGATGAGTGATACCACCCGGATCGGAAGCTTAGTCAGCTGGTCACTGGTGGACTTCGTTTGGCGGATATCTTACCTTGTAGGCGCCATCGTGGTGATGGTCACTCTCAATCCCTCACTGGCGGCGATGATCCTGACGATCCTGCCCCTTATGGCTGTGCTGTTTGCGGTATTCCAGAAAAAACTCATCCATATCAATCGGCAGGTCCGGGAGATCAATTCCCGGATCACCGGCAACTTTAATGAAGGGATCACCGGGGCAAAGACCGTAAAATCCCTGGCAGTAGAGGATAAAATGGAGGAGCGGTTCAATGCGGAAACAGCCAATATGCGAAAAAGGAGCGTCCAGGCTTCCCGCCTGCGGGGACTGTTTTCCGGCACGATGAGCTTTGCTTCCAGTGTGGCCCTTGCCATTGTTTTATGGAAGGGCGGCTATATTGCCACTGAGCAGATCGGCACCTTTTCTGTGTTTATGTCCTATGCCCAGGGTATGATAGAGCCCCTGCGGTGGCTGGTGGATGCGGTGGCTGACCTGATCACCACCCAGGTAAACATTGAGCGGTTCACAAACCTTTTGGCGGTGCGCTCCGATGTGGTGGACACCCCGGAGGTGATCGAAAAATACGGCGACAGCTTGCACCCCAAAATGGAAAACTGGGAGAGTGTCCGGGGCGATATTTCCTTCCGGGATGTGACCTTCCGGTACCCGGACGGAGAGGAAACCGTTTTGGAAAACTTCTCATTGGATATTCCCTTTGGCACACACCTTGCCATTGTAGGTGAGACCGGTGCAGGAAAATCCACCCTTGCTAACCTGGTTTGCCGGTTTTATGAGCCTACAAAGGGGGTGCTTCTTATCGATGGGCGGGATGCCCGGGAGCGCTCCCAGCTATGGCTGCACAGCGCCATTGGCTATGTGCTTCAGACTCCCCATCTATTTTCCGGCACAGTCCGGGAAAACCTGCTGATGGGAAAGCCCAATGCCACCGAGGAAGAAATCTGGACGGCGATCCACACCGTTTCTGCCCAGGATGTGGTGCAGCGGCTGGAAAAGGGCCTGGATACGGATGTTGGTGAGGGCGGCGATCTGCTCTCCACCGGTGAAAAGCAGCTGATCTGCTTTGCCCGCGCAGTGTTGGCTGACCCCAGAATTTTGATTTTGGATGAAGCGACCGCTTCCGTGGATACCTTGACGGAGGCCAGGATCCAGGGCGCAATGGATGCCATGACGGCAGGAAGGACCTCTATTATGATCGCCCACCGGCTTAGTACTGTCCGGGACGCGGATATGATCTTAGTGGTGCGAAACGGCAGGATCGTAGAGCAGGGGACCCACCCGGAGCTGCTGGAAAAACGGGGCTACTATTACGAGCTGTATTCAAAGCAATACGAAGAGGAAACCGTTTCTAAAATGTTCTCCTAAAATAAAACTAAGTCGGATGTAGCCATGTCGTTCTGTGAGCCAAGGAGTTGGACTTGCCTCTTGTCTTCCTAAGACCGCTTGGCCTCCGACTTGCTGGAAAAACGGGGCTACTATTACGAGCTGTATTCAAAGCAATACGAAGAGGAAACCGTTTCTAAAATGTTCTCCTAAAATAAAACT
>JAZQLG010000126.1:0-4379 GCA_045542575.1 Faecousia sp. | reverse complement strand
CTTGCCAAAAAGCTGAGCGAACAGAAACAAAAGGGGGATGATATCTGGTAACAGCCGGTCCTGTTAGATAAAGAAAAAGAAATAGAAAAAGATTTATATATAGATATAGTCATAGGTTAAGGAAAAGAAAGATAAGGGGTTGTTTTGGGGCCTTGGATGGGCAGCAGTGGGTACACTGGCTGTTCGGTCAGGGCCTATTTTTATTCCTTATTCGCTTTTTCAGTGGGGGATATTTATTTTGTCAAAAAGAATTGACGAATGGGACAAAGAGCTTATAATGAAAATAAAGACTTCCGTAATGCAATCCGAACAGCGATGCAACCTTGGATTCAATGGAAACACATTTCTATGGGATTAACCCATTGCTGGATAAGTGCTGGTTTGTAAAAACGAATATGCCTACAATTCCCCAACATATGTACTGCCACTGCGTTGCAGTCCCAATATCAACACAATCAGTTCAAAAACAGGCACAGGCAATATGCGCTTATGAAAAGTTTGCAAAGTACGTGCTTGATCCCACTAACCCTCAAAACAAAGGAAAGGCAGAGATGTTTGCATCCTGGGGGTATACTGTTGCGGATAGCAACTGGTTGTTACACCATATGGAGGAAAACAGTGATGGAACAGGAAAGAAAGCTTAAAGAATATGACTGCGTGGAGCTGATTGTAGACCGGCAGCGGTATGGGAAAACCGGCGTATACAAGGGCATGCAGGGCTGGATATGCCATGAGGTCTGCGTGGAAGGTCACGCTTTGGTAGAGTTTCCTTTATACGCAGAGGCTGGCATCATTGCAGCCATAGATGTGGCGACGGAGGATCTGCAAAGAATTCCCGACTGGAATGCATGGGTCAATGAACGGATAAAAGCAGAACACCAGAAGCGCAGCTGACACCGGTACGGGTGGGACGAAACCTTTTGGAGAAGGCGGGTTCCTATAATTTCAAAAAATGGAGAAATTGACGCGTTTTCTTAAAAACAGCTTGCTTTTGGGGTTGGAAGGTTTGAAAAACTCTGTTTCTTGGAAGCACTTTCCGGCTTGAAAATGGGAATTTTGCGGGAAGATTTTTGCCTTAATCTGTGGTATAATGCTATCATCCGAGATCAGCGAAAGGAGGATGGCATTGGAAGAAACAAAGCAAAATGGTCCAACTGCCGGGGAAGTGCTGCAGCAGCTGCAGTCCATCGGGCTGAGCCGGGCAGGGGAGTGCCTGCAAATGAAGGACGGACACCTGGAGCTGCGGCCGGAGGTGCTGGAAGGAGATGCCGGAGCAGCCATCGCCTATATGGAATGTACGGACAAGGGCTGGAAGGTGAAATTCTACGACAAGCTGAAGGCCTTAGAGCTGCTGGGAGAGCATTTCGGCCTTTTCCGGGAACACGCTGCCCAGTCCCGGGAGGACAACAATCTTTTGCAGGCCATCGTGGAGGCCACAAAGGAGGATGTTTGCGTAAGTGATCTATCAGAGCTTCAGTAAGCGGCAGCTATTGGCAATGACCTGGTGGAACAGACCCCAATTTCATACCCTGGATGCCATCATCTGTGATGGGGCAGTCCGCTCCGGGAAGACCGTCTGTATGGCAGACGGCTTTTTTATTTGGAGTATGCAGCGCTTCAGCGGCTGCAATTTTGCCCTCTGCGGCAGAAGCATCTCCTCCCTGCGGCGAAATGTGGTGAGCAATCTATCCTCCTGGCTGGGGGGCCTTTTCTCCATCCGGGAGTATCGGGCGGACAACCGGCTGGTGGTCAGCTATGCAGACCGGGAGAACACCTACTATCTGTTTGGCGGCCTGGATGAAAGCTCCTACAAGCAGATCCAGGGCATCACCCTGGCGGGGGCTTTTTTGGATGAGGTGGCGCTGATGCCCCGGTCCTTTGTGGAGCAGACCTGCGCCCGGTGCTCGGTGGCGGGCAGCAAGCTTTGGTTTAACTGCAACCCGGCTGGGCCGGAGCACTGGTTTTACAAGGAATGGATCTGCAAGGCCAAGGAAAAGAAGGCGCTGCATCTGCATTTTACCATGGCAGACAATCCGGGGCTGGACAGCAGGATCCGGCAGCGGTACGAAGGGCTGTACAGCGGGGTGTTCCACCGGCGGTATGTGCTGGGGCAGTGGTGTATGGCAGAGGGGCTGGTGTATGCCTTTTCCCCGGAAAAGCATCTGGAAAGCCAAATTCCAAGGGACGGAGAGTACTACATTTCTGTGGACTATGGCACAATGAATCCCTTTTCTGCCGGCCTTTGGTGTGTAAGCGGGGGCGTTGCCCACCGGATCCGGGAGTACTACTACGATGGCAGGCAGCGGCAGGCCACCAAGACCGACGAAGAATATTATGAAGCAATCAAAAAGCTGGCGGGAGATCTGCCCATTACCTGTGTGGTGGTGGATCCCTCGGCGGCTTCTTTTATTGCCCTTCTTCGCCGCAAGGGGCAGTTTTCCGTGCGGAAGGCGAAAAACGCGGTGCTGGATGGCATCCGGCTGGTGGCCTCCTTTTTGCAGGCGGGAGCGCTGAAGATCCACCCGGACTGCACCGACACCATCCGGGAATTCTCCCTCTACAGCTGGGAGGAAGGAGGCGGCAAGGACCAGCCCATCAAGGAAAACGACCACGCAATGGACGACATTCGGTATTTTTGCGCCACGGTGCTGGGGCGCAACAGGCAAGCAATGGAGAAAATAGGAGGAAACGATGAAGAAATGGCTGATTGACCGTGTGCTGCCAATGTGGGCAAAGCAGACGGTTTTACAGGAAAACCGGCAGCTAAAGCGGCAGAATGAGCGGCTGATGCAGGAAATCGAACGGCTGGATGCCTATATTGCAGGCCTGCACAAGGGGCTGCGGGCAGCCGGCAAGAAAACAGGAGGAACGCAATGAGTATTTACGGCTATGAAGCAGCCTTCGGGGCTTGGGACCGGACCACCAAGGCTATGCGGCAGGAAATCGGGAACTGGTTTTCCCTCTACTATGGAAAGGCGGGCAAGGACAAGGACCCCTCCCAGCGGATCGCCTACACGGTGGTGACCAAGCTGACAAAAACCGTTTTCGGCGAGTACAAGGCAACTTCCAAGGATCCTGCCGCCCGGCAGGTGCTTTCCGGTCTGGACAAACTAAGCAAGCAGGCCATGCAGCTTGCCCTCATTGGGGGCGAGTGCTACATAAAGCCGGTCGTGAAGGAGGGTGGCTTCGGCTTTACCCTTATTCCCCGGACCAATCTTTTGGTGTTTGCCCGGGACCAGTGGGGGATGCCTACAGATGTGGGTACGGTGGAAAAGACCATAGGAGAAAAGTGCTACTACACCCTTTTGGAGCGGCGCAGGCTGGATGAAAATGGATTTTTGACCATTGAAAACCGGCTTTACCGGTCCTACAACGCGGATGCCCTGGGTATGGAAGTGCCCCTTTCTACGGTGGATGCCTATGCCCAACTGCCCCAAAGCTACACCTATCCCCAAGCCATCGGCTCGGTGGGCCTGGTGCAGCTGAAGACCCCTATGTGCAACTGTGTGGATGGCAGCGCCGACGGCGTGAGTCTGTATGCGGCGGCGGCAGAGCTGATCGGTGCCATTGACGAGAACGAAGCCCAGCTTCGGGGAGAATTCCAAAGAGGGCAGAGCCGGGTGTTCGCTTCCCGGGATCTATTGCGGGATGGGGTGTTGGAGGACACCCTCTTTGTGGGTCTGGACGACGAGCCGGAGCAGGTGGGCATTACTGTCTTTTCTCCTGCGCTGCGGGAGCAGTCCTATCTTGCCCGGAAGCAGGAGTATTTACGGAATGTGGAAAGCATTTTGGGGCTGAAGCGGGGGATGCTCTCCGATGCCAACGCCCAGGATCGGACTGCCACGGAGATCGCCTCCAGTGCAGCCGACTACAATCTGACGGTGATGGATTTCCAGGGAATGTGGCAGCAGGCGCTGGAAAACACCCTGGTCCTTTGCAGCAGGCTCTCCACCCTCTATCAGCTGCCTGAGATCCGGGACACTGCCTTCAGTGTGGACTGGGGCAACGGCGTGCTTTACGACGAGGATAAGACCTGGGAAGCCTATCAGACCATGGTGGAAAAGGGCCTTTTGCGGCCGGAGATCGCCCTTGGCTGGCGGTTTGACCTGCCCTGGGAGACCCGGGAGCAAAGGGAGTATATCCGTAAGACCTATATGCCTGATGTCATATCTGCGGAGCAGATATAACATATTTGCAAAGCAAATACATCATAGGGCGGAAGCCCTATATCATATCAAAGATATATCATTAAATGATATCCGTTCCTGCAGAAACGGATGATATACCCTTCGGGTATGATAGCTGCTTTGCAGATGATATACGCTTACGCGTATGATTTGACGAGCCCAGTCGTAAAAGGGGCGAAAAATCGGGATGCG
>JAZQLG010000125.1:0-7767 GCA_045542575.1 Faecousia sp. | reverse complement strand
TGTATCATTATATAATTTGCATAGATGATGTGCCTTTGTTCGCTCTTCGGGCATCCCTTCCGTGAATGGGTCGTAAATTAAATATCCCGCTAACATTTTTTCGTGTTCGGTCATTTTTGTTACCTCCAAATATTGTATCCTTAAATTTTCCTTACTTTGGTATTATACAAATTCAAGTTTATCGAATTGACTGCATTATACCATAAATTATTCAAAATTTCAATATTTCCGCAATCTTCATGAGTTATAACGATTCTTATAGAATCTTTATGACTCTTTTTCTTTTATATAAGACTCTTTAGGAATCTACATGATTATATAAGCATCATGAGTCTTTATCTTAAACATAGAGTAATTGAGAGTTATCAAGATTAAGAAAAGAGTAAAGAATCCTCTTGATTGTTTAAAACGTAGAGACCAATACTTGAAATTAGAAAATTATAGAATAAGGACTATGACCGAAAAGTCATAGCCCTTTTTGCATAAAGTTAAATTGCGCCAAGTTCTTCCATTGCCCGAATGTAGGTATCTGCCTCTGCGTTGGGGTTTGCTTTCCGGGTTGCCTCAATATCATACCAAGCACATTCAAGCCCGTGAATGATAATGGGAATTGGCTTTTTGAATCGGTCTTCAATAAAACCCTCTTCCTGCAATTTCCTTGCAACATTGGCGGCAATTCCAAGCAATTCATAATGACCAACAGGACCCTTGCCGATGTAATGGCATTTTTCATCATACATAGTATCCGGATCTTCAAAGCCGATATTTTCAATCCCTTGCTCCGCATACCACTGATATAAGGCTTCGGTGCATTCATCAGGCGCATCAATGTCAATTATGCTTGTTTCGTCCTGTCGCCAAAAGGCATAGTTCCACCTTTCTTCATCAAGTGGACCTGCTCCCTCGCAATCTGCCTCGGTGTTGTAACTAATAGCCCAAGTTGATACATTGGTGAAGTTCTTAAACTCATAGGCCTCATTAGAATAGACGAAAAAGGAAATGGCATAAATGCCGTCCTCATCCCAGTTTGACATTGCAGATTTGACCTTGTCATACAGCATTTTTTCAATATCGATCATCATATTACCTCCCAGCGTCCGGCTTTTATGATTGTATCATTTATGTATGGGAATTTCAACTTTTCATTCCGCTTTCAGTCCATTTCATCGGTAAGAAAATTCTGATTTTGCATATTGGAGACTTTTAAGCACTGTTACTGCCGTGTGCAGTTTAAGTGGTTTTCCATTAAATTATACAGTTTATCTTCCAAGGATTCTTCCTTTGGTTTTGTCCGTTTTAATATTTTACGAATGACCCAGGAAAAGAACTGGTACACTTTTATAATAATAATGACAGGGATCAGAAATATACACGAAAGGACTTCTTCCATTTTGTTGATGATTTTCTTGATGCCCTTTTCCTTTGTATAAGGGTCGATATACTGGATCTTACCGCAAAATGTGATTTTCTCATCATACTCTGTTATTGTCGGTATAAACCAATACCCACCGGAATGACCGCCCCGGGCAACGCCAAAACGAACCTCATTCTCGGAAAGCTCAACAATATAATCGTCAAAGAAGAAATTTTTGCGATTGTTGTTAGGGTATTTATTTAATTGATTCAAAAACATTTCCCTTGTTCCCAGAAAAACAAACGAATAGCGCTTTGCCATAAAATCACCACACTGCGATCAAAATTGATATTTGCTGCTGTTGTCAAAAATTATCTAAAACAAATTGCTTGGCTTGTAAAGAGATTGCAAAACATTCCCTTGCGGGGACGGGGTCTGCTTCATAGTCAACGAGGTTTGCCCTTCGTTTTTCCAATGGGTTTCGCTGTTCCCATTCCATAAAAGCAAGCAACCGTTCCTTGATCAAAGCCTTATTCGTCCACTCCAGGCACCACTGCTCAAACTCGCTCAATACTTTTTGGGGTGTAGTTTGCGCGATTTCGGTCATCCAATGTCCGTAGGGCGTGTCCGTGGGCAATAGCGCATTGATATAAATGCCGGGACGGATGTAATAGTCTTCTTTTGCATAGCAACTGCCCTGGATATAAAAGCAAAGGGTAAAATCTCCGATGTCTTTCGTCCATCGCTTATTCTTTTTCTTAAAGCCTTTTGCCTTTAACAATGGCTTTGCGTATTCAATCAATTCCATTTCAGATAAAACCTGTTCCACATTTTCACCCCCTGTTTTTATAATAGCACAATGAAATGCAATTTTCAAATCCCTTATGGTGTGTTGCTTTTTTATACAAATATGGTATACTGAAAATAACCTTAACGAGAATTTAAGCGAGCATTTTCAAAAGGATAATGAAAATGGAAGGGGGGCAGAAGATATGCTGAAATTAAGAAAGGGAAGCAAAGTGCCTTTCCCGGAGCTGCTTTCCGAAGGGTATGTTGATGAGGCACCCTATTTTACCGCCAATGTAGGTGCGGATAACCTGGAAAGCCTGCTTCGGCACTTTATTGCGCTGCATAAGGAGTATATCTTTTTCATTCTGGAGCTGCCCGGTGTGGAAGAAGGGATACACACAAAGGTGTACTTTATTGATGGCTGCACCCAGGAAAAAGCCTTGGAGATCCTGGATAAAACAAAGAAGATTTTGCTGAACGACGGTATGAGCGCCTTTGGATTTGGCTGCCATAGAACCCGGGATGAAATTATGGTGGGCAAGTACAATGTGGTTACCCTCTTTACAGAAAATGCGCCTGTGTTCGATGGCTTCTTTGAAAAACACGGAATTCCCCGGGTGCAGGAGCTTACCACTGCCTGGGACACCTTTACAACGGAAGCCCCCGGAGACTCCTTTTGCGTGGAAACGGACGGAAAAAGTATTTATGACATTCCTGACCTGCTAAAGGATGACGGTGTCTATCTTGCACAGCAAAAAGAAGGCAATTAAAAACAAGTGCCCTGCAGCATCTGCTGCAGGGCACTATTTTACAGTTTTTTCTGACGGAGTATGCCCTTGTACAGGCCGTCTGTGCAGCGGCCGGCTTCGGTGTAGCCCCGGGTTTCATAGTATTTTTCCAGGGTCGTGTTGCCAATGGCAGAGTCTAAGCGCATATAGGCTTTCCCCTGGGCTTTGGTGTATTTTTCCGCTTCCTCCAGGAAAACGGTCCCCATACCCTTATGGGCTGTGGCAGAAGCAAAATGGTGCAGATAATAGGCGTTTGGCCGGTCGGGCCACCGCTCGTCCTCGTGAAAAAGAGCGCCCACACAAAGAAGCTCTCCTGCCTGCTCCAGCACAAAAAGCTCCCCTTTTTGCCGCCGCATTTCGTAGTAGGACAGGGGATAGCGCTCATCGTATTTTGTGTCATTCCATTGGTGGATACCCACCTGATCCATCCAGGAAACTCTTTCCATAATGAGATCAAAGATCTTCTTCACTTCATCAGGCCGGGCCTGACGAAACACATAGGCCTTTTTCATATCTTCACCTCTGGGCCATTTATAGCACATTTTCTGCAAAAAGGGAAGAGAAAAGGACAAAGATTTTTTCTTGCACAGGAAGAAAAACTGTGATATAGTCTAAAATAGGGAAGTATGGAAAACTCCACAACGGCACAGCCTTGTGTGCAATAGAAGAATAAAAATTCGGAGGACAATATGGATCTATTTGATGTATTAGCTCTGATCGGCGGCCTTTGCCTGTTCCTGTTCGGTATGAAGGTGATGGGCGATGGCCTGGAGCGCCGGGCCGGCAGCGGTCTGAAGAGCCTGCTTGCCAAGCTTTCCAATAACAAAATCGTCGGTTTTCTCACCGGCCTTGGTGTAACTGCGATTATTCAAAGCTCTTCCGCAACCACGGTTATGGTGGTTGGTTTTGTTAACTCGGGGCTTATGACCCTGAAGCAGTCCGTGGGTGTGATCATGGGCGCCAATGTGGGCACCACGGTTACCGCCTGGGTACTCAGCTTAGGCAGTATCACCGGCGGCAGCTTTATTTTGGAGCTGCTGAAGCCCTCTTCCTTTACCCCTGTGCTGGCGCTGATCGGCACGATCTTTACGATGTTCAGCAAATCCGGCAAGAAAAAGGACACCGGCTCTATCCTGCTGGGCTTTGCGACCCTGATGTGCGGAATGGATGCTATGTCTGCTGCTGTCAGCGGTCTGCGGGAGATCCCTGAGTTCCGCAATCTGCTGATTATGTTCCAGAATCCTGTTCTGGGCGTTTTGGTGGGTGCCGCCCTGACGGCGATCATTCAGTCCAGCTCTGCGTCCGTAGGTATTTTGCAGGCCCTGTCTGTTACCGGCGCGGTGACCAATATGGCAGCCATCCCCATCATTATGGGTATGGGCATTGGCACTTGTATCACCGCAGTCCTTTCCTCTTTGGGCACCGGCAAGAATGCCCGCCGGGCCGCTTTTATCCACCTGGCATTTAATGTGGTTGGCACCTTTGCCTGGCTGCTGATCTTCTCCGTAGCCACCATTTTCGTACGGCCTGCCTTCCTGGACGGCTCTGCCACCTATTTGAGCATCGCCGTCATCAACACCGTATTCAAGACCCTCTGCACGATCCTGCTGCTGCCTATGTCCAATGTGCTGGAGCGGCTGTCCTATGTGTTCATCAAGGATTCCGAGGACGACGAAAAGCCTGTGGAGCTGGACGAGCGTTTGCTGGTTACTCCCTCCATCGCTTTGGAGCAGTGCCACCAGCTGGCGGTCAAGATGGGCACCGAGGCAGTGGAGGGCTTCCGGCTGGCCCTTGCGCAGCTGGAGCATTATGACCCGGATACTGCAGTCAAGATCCGCAAAAAGGAAAAGAAGACCGACCATTATGAGGATGTGATCGGCTCCTACCTGACCAAGCTTGCCAGAAGCCAGGTCAGCGATAAGGACGGCGTGGAGATCCCCAGCCTTCTGAAAGCCATCGGCGACTTTGAGCGGATCTCTGACCACAGCGTGAACCTTCTGGAATCCGTGGAGGAGCTGCAGGAGAAGAAGATGGCCTTCTCTCCCGAAGCCAAGCGGGAAATGGGCATTATGTGTACTGCCATTTCTGAGATCCTGGAAAACACCTTAGCCTGCTTTGAAACCGGTGACTTGGAAAGCGCCAATGATATTGAGCCCTTGGAGCAGGTTATCGACGATCTGAAGCGGCAGCTGCGTAACACCCATATTGCCCGCCTTACCAACGGCGAATGTACGGTAGAAGCAGGCTTTATTTGGGCAGATCTGCTGACCAACTTAGAGCGTACCTCCGACCACTGCTCCAATATCGCCCTGACGGTCATCGATACCCACCACCGGGATATGAACGCCCACATTGCTGTCCGCAAGCTCAAGCACACCGGCACTGCCTTTGCCGAAAAGTACCAGGCTTACGCGGAAAAGTATCACCTGTCTTAATACACAAAGCACACGCCATCGAGGCGCACTTCCTTACAGAGTGCGCCTCGACTAAGTTTGCCCTTTCGGGCAAGTGAAGATATCTGCGATAGCGAAGTTGTCCTGCGGACAGTGAAGTTTCGCCTACGGCGAAATGGGCAAACTTAACTTCACTTGGTCAGCAAGACCAAACTTCACTGTGAACAAAGCGAGCAACTTCACTTTCGCGTTAGCGAAAACTTCACTTCACAAACCGAAAAAGAATCTGCTGCTTTTCGGCAAGTATTTACCGTTCTCAAAGTATATAACCCACTATGACGCTTTCACATTTAATGTGCAAAGTGTCATTTATTTTGTGTCTCCTTTCGGCGTGTGCTTTCCTTTTTATTTGTTAAGATAATAGATAAGAAATAAAACTGCCAACGGCAGTTTTATCCCCCCGGGGGGCTTACGGAAAAGGGCTTTCTGTGCTATAATCCGAAAGAATATGCGAAGGAGTCCTTTTATGGGAAAGCTACAAGAATTACAAAAAATCAAAAGGCGCAACCGGCTTACCCTTTTCGGCCTTGTGATTGCGGTCCTGGTGCTGGCGGTGTGCTGTATGTTTGTTGGCTCTTCGGGTATGACCGTGGCGGAGGGCTTTCAGGCCTTGGTGGGCAAGGGCAGTCCTGCCCATACCCGGATCATCTGGAATATCCGTATTCCCCGGGTGCTGGCGGCCATCGTGGCCGGTGCCGGCCTGAGTGTGGCGGGCCTTATTATGCAAAGCACACTGAATAATGCTATGGCATCTCCCTCCACCTTAGGCGTGTCCAACGGTGCGGTGTTTGGGGCAAATTTGTCCATCATCGTCTTTTCCGGCGGTTTTTTGGCAACAGGCAATAATGCCCTGCGCTTCGATGTGGGAGCCAACCCTTACGCCACCTCCACCTTGGCCTTTGTGTTTGCCATGGCTTCTGTGCTGCTGATTTTGGGGCTATGTTCAGTGCGGGCATTTTCTCCCAATGTGGTGGTGCTGGCGGGCATCGCCATCGGGGCAGTGTGGACGGCGGCAACCACCGTTTTACAGTTCTATGCCACAGATGTGGGTCTTTCTGCCGCTGTGGTGTGGAGCTTCGGTGATCTGAGCCGGGCCACCTATCTGAAGGTTTCTATTATGGCGGCAGTGACGGCGGTTGGCATCGTCTATTTTGCCCTTATGTCCTGGAAATTCAACGCCCTTCTCAGCGGCGAAGCCACCGCGAAAACCATGGGTGTCCGCACTGCCGGACTGCGGTTTGTTGCCCTGCTTTTGGGCTCAATGATCACAGCGGTCTGCGTGTCCTTCTTAGGCGTTATAGGCTTTGTGGGCATTATCTGTCCCCATATTGCCAAACGGTTTTTGGGCCAGGACCATCGGATCACCATCCCTGTTTCCTGCCTGTCGGGAAGTGTACTGCTGCTGTTGGCAGACACCTGCTCCCGCCTGATCGGCGGTGGCTCCGCCCTTCCTGTGGGTGCGATCACTTCTCTTTTAGGCGCGCCTTTCTTCTTAGCTATCATCTTTGGCAGAAAGGAGCAAGGCCAATGCTGAAAATTGAAAATCTGCAGTTTAGCTATGGCGGCAGCAGCCGGGATGTTCTCCGGGGCGCCAGCTTAGAGCTGGAAGAGGGCCAGGTAGGTATTCTTCTGGGCAAGAACGGCTCCGGCAAGACCACTCTTTTCAAGAGCCTTTTGGGCATCGTGAAGCCGAAAAAGGGCAGTATCACCTTTGATGGTGAGGACCTTCTGAAAATGGGAAGACGCCAGCGGGCAAGGCATATTGCCTATGTGCCCCAGGATATCCAGTTTGGCGCACTGACGGTATTTGATTCGGTGCTGCTGGGCCGTATCTCCTACTTTGGCATCCAGGCAAGCCGGGAGGACTACGAAGCGGTGGAGAGCCTCCTTGCGGATATGGGCATTTTGGAGCTGGCTCACCGGAATGTAACGGAGCTCTCCGGCGGCGAGCGGCAGAAGATCGCCATCGCCCGGGCAATGGCCCAGGAGCCCCGGATGATGGTCTTTGACGAGCCCACAGGCAATCTTGATATTGCCAATGAGCAGCTGATCATCCGGGAAGCCAAGAAGCTGGCGAAGGAAAAGAAGATCGCCATTTTGTCCTCTTTGCACGATCTGAACCAGGCACTGGCCCTGGGCGACCGGTTCTTTTTCCTGAAGGATGGCGTTGTGAAATACGCCGGCGGGAAGGAAATCTTCACCCCGGAGATCATCAAGGATATTTTCGATGCGGATGTGGAGCTTTTGGAGAAGGACGGTCGAACCGTTATCGTCAATAAATTCTAAAAAACAACCCCCGGGGGGGCTTCCCCCGGGGGATTTTTCTTTGTATCATAGAGAAAAAACAAAGGAGATTGCATATGAAAAAGCTTTTTGCCCTGAT
>JAZQLG010000124.1:0-6405 GCA_045542575.1 Faecousia sp. | reverse complement strand
GACTTGCATGTGTTAGGCACGCCGCCAGCGTTCGTCCTGAGCCAGGTTCAAACTCTCAAAAAATGGTATCTCATAGTCTTGCGACTCTAAAATCTTTTTTGAATAATTCGTCTTAGCAAATTTACTCAAGAATTTTCGTTGGCTGTTTTTTCGCTTACGCTTAAACAATCCATTAATTGTCCAAGGTGTTCATTTCGTCTTTGCGTTATTCAATTTACAAGGTACATTTGCTCTGCCCGCTGAGCGGTGAGCCTGGTTATAATATCACAGGCGTTTTACAATGTCAAGCAAATTTTTTCAAATTTCTAAAAAAATTTTAGGGCCTCCGAAGAGGCCCCAAAAAACAGGATTCTTTTGTTATTTTGCATCGTCAATAATGCCGTATCCGCCGTCGTTTCTGCGGTAGACAACGGCAAAGCTTCCGTTATTATCTTCATCCCGGAAGGCGAAGAAGTTATGCTCCAGAAGGTTCATCTGCAAGACTGCCTCTTCTCTGGTCATAGGCTTGAAGTAGAAGGACTTGACCTTGACGATCTCCAGCTTATCCTCCGGCTCTTCTACGGCAAAGGAGGTCTCCTCCACTGTCCGGGAGAATGCATCCTGCCGCAGGCGGCGGGCAAGGCGGGTCTTATTCTTGCGAATCTGACCTTCGATAGTGCCAACAGCGGCATCAATAGATGCGAACATATCGGAAGTGCTTTCGCTGGCCCGGAACCAGGTGCCTGCACCGTGGACGGTCAGTTCCACCTTATTCCGGTTCTTTTCTACAGAAAAGGTGACAAGTGCTTCCGCATCCTCCTCAAAGAACCGTGCCAGCTTCATTACCTTTTTCTCGGCATAGGCATGGACATTTCCCGGCAGTTTTACTTTCTTCTCACTAAACTGAAATTTCATATGCGGCAGCTCCTTTCTATTTGCACCGGTATCCCGGTGTAATACAATATTATATTAACAAGATTCAAAAATCAGTCGATTTGTTCCTCTGCCTGCAAAAGGGTATTCATCGCACCGTTATACACCGCTTCCGCCTGGATCTCAAACAGGCGGCTCAGGCGCATAGCCTGGCGGCGGTCCGGGGCAACCAGCTCCATAGTCATCAAGTTGCCCATATCGTCATCCAAAGACATGACCACAGAATAGTCCCCTTTTTCCCGGGGGATGATCTGGGTCTTCACATAGCTGCTTCTGCGGATCTGGCGATTGAATTTGGCAACTGCATTTTCCGCACTCTGCCGGACGGTAAATGCCAGGGAATCCTCCGTAATTGCGCCGTCCTGGCGGCCCTTTTCTGTAATGGTATATTTTTCGTCTTCCACAGCCAGGTGGCCCGACTCCACCATTTCAGGCAGTGCAGCACAAACATCAAAGTAGCTCAGGCACTCATCCTGGTAGCAGAGCTCATAAATTTCCTGCCCCGTCATAGGATAGTTACTACGGGCCGTTACAAACAAAATCAGGACTTTTACATCCATCATATCGTGAATAAATCCAAGTCGCTTCATCTTCTCACTCCTTATTTATATTATACCAAATTATTGCAAAAAATCAAGCACAAGAGGGAGCCTCTTTGCATAATGTGGCAAAGAAAGGGTGATCGTATGAATCCTATCCTATTTGCTGCCGCAGGCCGGTCCGGGGCCCTTGATCATTGCGTAAATCTGCTAATGGAAAAAGGGTATTCCTTTACATCTTGCCTTACAGATCCGACAACGCATTTGCTGCTGCCTATCCCATCTGTGGATGGAGAAGGCCACATCAAAGGAGATGGCCCTTTGCAGGAAGTTTTGGAAGCGCTCTCCCCCACAGCCACGATCATTGGGGGGAATTTGCCCCGGGACTTAATGGGTGGCCGGCCCTATATAGATTTGTTGCAGGATGAGGAATATGTCTGTCAAAACGCCCACATCACCGCCCACTGCGCTATGGCCCTGGCCGCAGAGCACCTGGACACCACCTTCCGGGCCTGCAGATGTCTGATCATTGGCTGGGGGCGGATCGGAAAATGCCTGGCAGAAGTGATGAGACGACTGGATGCAGAAGTAACTGTGGCTGTTCGCAATCCCCGGGATCGGGCAATCCTGGAGGCTTTGGGCTACAACACCGTATCTATACTCCAAATAGATCCCACCGCCTGTGACCTGATTTTTAACACTGCTCCCCAGCTTATCCTGCCGGACTGCAAGGGCTCCGCTTTGAAAATCGACCTGGCATCCAAGCCCGGTATCACAGGCCCGGATGTTTTGTGGGCAAGAGGTCTTCCGGGGAAGATGGCACCTGCCGCCGCAGGCAGACAAATGGCCCGTCGGATATTATTTTATATTAAGGAGTGGTCAGTATGAATATAGGCTTTGCCCTTTGCGGTTCTTTCTGCACCTTCAGCCGGGTTTTCCCCATTATGGAGCAGCTTAGTCAGGAGCATACCGTGTTCCCCATATTCTCTCACAACACGTATACCATCGACAGCCGTTTCGGCACCGCCAAGGAGCATATCGAAAAGGCCACCTGCATTTGCGGTCGGGAGCCTATACACACCATCGCCCAGGCAGAGCCCATAGGTCCCAAGAAAATGCTGGATGTTTTGGTGATCGCTCCCTGCACCGGCAACACTCTGGCAAAGCTCTCCCATTCCATTGCAGACGGACCGGTGACAATGGCCGCCAAAAGCCATTTGCGAAACGGCAGGCCCATTGTGCTGGCGTTTTCCACCAACGATGGTCTTGCGGGAGCAGCTGAAAATATCGGCAGACTTCTTGCCCGGAAGCATTATTATTTTGTTCCCTTCGGACAGGACGATCCTATTGGCAAGCCCACCAGTTTGGTAGCTGATTTCAAAAAATTGCCGGAGACTGTGCTTTTAGCTGCAGAAGGAAAACAAATGCAGCCTATCCTTTTGTAACGGAATCTTCTTGACGATTGTGCAAACTTCGTGTACTATATAAGTACTTTACACAAGGAGTTTTGCACTATGTTTCACTGCAAAAAGCTTTTTATCTGGGTCTTGGCTGTTCTGATGGCCCTTTCGGCTGTTGGCTGCACCTCTTCTTCCGATGAAGAATCTGCACCTCCCACTTCTGCGCCCCAGGAAGCGCAAGATCCCCTGAAGGACCAATATCCCACCTTTTTTGATTTAGATACCACCAATGGACTCACCGTTTATGTGGCAAAATTTGCGCAGGATTACGCTGTTTGCTCCCTGTATCCCACCACGGAAGAAGAAGCGGACTTTTCTTTCATTGCGCTGGGTCCCCAGGCAGATCTTGAAACTATGAAGCAGATCCTTGCCGCTTATGATCTGCCTAAGGAATCTGTTACCGTCACGCCCTACTACAGCCCCCTTTCTTCCTACATTGCCCCCGATCTGTTTGAAGAAAGAGGGATGGCAGAAGTTCTCTTTGCATTGGGCTTGGGTGAAAAGCCGGAGGACATTCCGGAAGAACCGGACGATGCTCCCTTCTCCAACACCCTTTCCTGGGCGGATTATTCAGAAGAAGGCGAACGCATCCTGCGCTTTACCTATTACCCCATCACCAGCACATATGCCTACCAGCATGAGCTGACCTACCCCGCAATCGGCATTAAAAATGCGCAAGAAATGGACAGCTTCCTTTCTCTTGCCAGAGGCTACTTCTCTTTAAGCGCTTCTATGCCCGGCAAGGAAACCTTCAACACCGCTATTGCGAAATATGATGAAGCCTTCTTTGAAGAAAAGGGTCTGGTGATCGTTTACATTCCCTCTGAAAGCACTTCCATCAATTACAAGCTGGCAGATGCCACCCTTAGCGGTGAAGAACTGCACGTCACGCTTGTGGAAAATCGCCCCGAAGGCGAGCTGACGCAGGCAATGGCCGGCTGGTTCATGACGGTAGAGATCCCCCAGGAGATCCTATCCCAGGCAAATTATTTCAGCGCAGGCTGATTTAAATGGGTGCCCATCAGGGGCACCCATTTTTCCATTTGCCGATTCTTATATATACTATGTTCCGTAGGAAGGTGATTGCGTGAGAAAAATATGTAAGAACATTTCCATAACCGTGCTGTCCCCTTCTGTTGAGCCAAGCGATGAATTGGTGATCGGTTCCTATTTCCACGTACTCAACGACCTGGAGCGAATTGGCGACCACGCAGAAAACTTCCACGAAATTGCCGCAGAAATGTCCGCGAAGAAGCTCTCCTTCTCCGTAAAAGCGCAGAAAGACATTCAGACAATGTGCCACAAGGTGTCACAAATGCTGGCAATCTCCAAGGATGCCTTTGTCCAGCTGAATAAAGCAGAACTATCCGATCTGGCAGCCCTGGAAAACGAAGTTGACACAATGAAAAAGGAGCTTACCGCGAGCCACTTTGCCCGCCTTGCCGAAGGCGATTGCAGCATCGATGTAAGCCCTTATTATTCCTCTGCGATCGTTGGTTTGGAGCGTGTTGCAGACCATCTTGTAAATGTGGGATACAGCATCGTAAATCCCGTTGGCTCTCAAAAAGCATAATATTTCTGGAGGAACAGTATGATCGTTTTAGAATTGCTATTATTAGCCCTTGGTTTTCTTTTTCTTGTAAAGGGTGCAGATTGGTTCGTCGAAGGCGCATCCGGTATTGCGGATAAATTTGGCATTCCCCAATTGGTGATCGGTTTGACCATCGTAGCTATGGGCACCAGTGCCCCGGAAGCCGCTGTTAGTATTACCGCCTCCCTGAGAGGAAATGCAGATATTGCCGTGGGAAATGTTGTGGGAAGCAACATCCTGAATATTTTGATCATCCTTGGCATTTCCTCGGTTATTACCTCTATCGCAGTTGCCAAAACAACGATCCGTTACGAAATTCCCATCATGCTGGTAAGTACTTTCCTTTTGATGGGCTTTGGTATGAACGGGGGAACCATCAACCTGTGGGAAGGTATTATTCTGTGGATCTGCTTTATTGGCTACCTTGCCTACATGTTTGTAATGACAAAAAAGGGACAAATGGTAGCAGAAGAAATAACTGCCACCCCCAAGCCAGTCTGGCAGCTTCTTCTGTGGGGACTTGTTGGTCTGGGGCTGATCATCTGGGGAAGCGACCTGACTGTAGACTCCGCCACCTCCCTTGCTAAGCGCTTTGGCATAAGTGAGCGGTTCATCGGCCTTACCATCGTAGCCCTTGGCACCAGCCTGCCGGAACTATTCACCTCTGTAGCTGCCGCTCGAAAGGGCAAGGCCGACATTGCTATCGGCAACATTGTTGGCAGCAATATCTTCAACATTCTGTTTATCATTGGCACATCCTCCCTGATCATCCCGGTGGTATTCGAAGCAAGCTTCCTTATCGACAGCATAATCGCCGTGGCAGCAGGCGTGATCCTGTGGCTGTGCGTGTTCCGCAAAAAGAAATTGAGCCGGACAGACGGCATTCTGATGCTTCTGAGCTACGCCGCCTATTTTGTATATCTGCTTATTAAATAAAAGAAAATCCGTGAGGAATTTGCAGCACGATTTTTATTATTCATTAGTAGGCGACGCCCCAGTAGATCATCTTGTTGGCGGGCTTGCCGCAGCAGGCGCAGGTATCGCCCAGATGTTCCTGTGCAAAGGGGATGCAGCGGGAGGACATACCGGCCTTTTCCTTCATTGCCAGTTCGCAATCCAGTTCGCCGCACCACATGGTCTTCACGAAACCGCCGTTTTCATCCTGCAGTTTCTTGGCTTCCTCGATGGAGTGAGCCTCGTAGATGTGGTCTTCCAGATTTTTCTTGGCCTTTTCGAACATACCCTTGTGGACCAGTTCCAACTGCTCAGCAACCGCTGTTTCCAGATCACAGAGGTTTACAACGGTCTTTTCACCGTCGTTACGGCGGACCAGTACGCACTGACCGTTCTCCAAGTCACGGGGACCACATTCCACACGCAGAGGCACGCCCTTCATTTCGTACTCAGCGCACTTCCAGCCCATGGAGTTATCAGAATCGTCCATCTTGACCCGCAGGCCTGCAGCGATCAGGCGGTTCTTCAGTTCGGATGCAGCTTCCAGAACACCGGGCTTATGCTGGGCAATGGGCAGCACCACTACCTGAATGGGCGCAACCTTGGGAGGCAGAACCAGACCATTGTTATCGCCGTGGGTCATAATGATGCCGCCGATCAAACGGGTGGACACACCCCAGGAGGTTTCATGGGGATTGGTCTTCTGGTTGTTCTTATCGGTAAATTCAATGTTGAAGGCCTTTGCAAAGCCGTCCCCAAAGTAATGGGAAGTACCGGCCTGGAGGGCCTTCCGGTCGTGCATCATACACTCGATGGTGTAGGTTGCTTCCGCGCCGTTGAACTTTTCCTTCTCGGTTTTCTGGCCCCGAGTCACAGGCATTGCCAGCACATTTTCGCAGAAGACAGCATAGACGTTCAGCATCTGCTCGGTGAACTGCTTGGCTTCCTC
>JAZQLG010000123.1:0-6143 GCA_045542575.1 Faecousia sp. | reverse complement strand
TGCAGAACCGACAGCATCTGCTGTCGGCTCTGCTATGTTTTATAGACCTCTTCTCTTTTAAGAAAGGATAAACATTATGGATTTTTCGCAGATGTTTAACAATATAGTAATGCTGATATCCAAATATTGGCACATCTATTTGGTAGAAGGTATTACCAACACATTGCACCTTACCTTTATTGCTGTCATCTTCGGTGCCATACTGGGCTCCGTTGTGGCTGTATTAAAAATGTCACGCTTCAAAATTGTGCGTTTTATTGCCTCTGTCTATATTGAAATTATCAGAGGCACTCCCATTCTGTTGCAGCTTTACATATTCTACTTTGTTTTGCCCGAGCTGCTATCTTTCCTGGACTTTGATGATTTCACATGGGTCGCAATCGCTCTATCTATAAACTCTGCCGCTTATGTCTCCGAGGTTATTCGCAGCGGTATCCAGGCGGTTGACAAGGGTCAGACCGAGGCTTCCAGAAGTCTTGGCCTGAGCAGTTCCCAGACAATGCTTCACATTGTCCTACCCCAGGCCATCCGCAATATTCTCCCCGCCCTTGGCAACGAATTTATTATGATCTTAAAGGAAACCTCTCTTGCATCCACCTTCTTTATTGGCGATTTGATGACAGCTCACAAGGTCGTTACAGGAGCTCACTATCTGCCTTTAGAATCCCTTACGATTGTCGGTATCATCTATCTGTGCCTGACATTCCCCTTGAGCAAGCTTGTTGCCTGGTTTGAAAAGAAAATGTCCACTGACAAATCCTACAAGGCACACAGTCGGAAAAGAAAAAGAAAAACGCAAATCTAAAGGAGGTACAAGTTATGGAAATGATTAAAACAGTTGATCTGCACAAAAGCTTTGGTGACTTGCACGTCCTTACCGGTGTGAATGAAGTCATTAAAAAAGGCGAGGTGGTCTCCATCATTGGTCCTTCCGGTGGTGGCAAGAGTACCTTCCTGCGTTGCCTGAACCTTTTGGAAAAGCCCGAAAAGGGTCAGATCTTCTTCGAAGGTGAGGAAATCACCGGCAAGAAGGTTAACATTGATATACACCGACAGAAAATGGGTATGGTGTTCCAACAATTCAATGTGTTTCCACATCTGACAGTAGAAAAGAATATCACCCTTGCACCCGTAAAGCTGAAAAAGAAAACTCCTGCAGAAGCAGCAGAAATGGCAAAAGAGCTTCTTAACCGTGTTGGTCTGACCGACAAGCTGGATGAAATGCCCGGCAATCTTTCCGGTGGACAGAAGCAGCGCCTTGCTATTGTGCGGGCCCTGGCAATGGAACCGGATGTGATGCTCTTTGATGAGCCCACCTCCGCTCTTGACCCTGAAATGGTCGGCGAGGTGTTGGATGTTATTAAAGGTCTTGTAGCCACCGGTATGACCAGCATCATAGTTACCCACGAAATGCGCTTTGCGCAGGAGGTTTCCGATCGAGTACTTTTCATTGCTGACGGAAATATTTTGGAAGAAGGTCCTCCTCAGGAGCTTTTCAACAATCCCCAGCATCCCAGACTGCAAGATTTCTTAAGAAAGGTACTGTAATAATGGATAAGTCCATTCTTTATGAAAGTGTAGAAAGAGCATCCCACATCATCAAAGATGTAAGCGACAAAATCTGGGAATATGCAGAGCTCTCTATGGAAGAAAAGCAGTCAGCTGCACTCTATAAAAAAGTTCTGTCTGCTCTTGGTTTTACTGTTGAAGACAAGGTTGCCGGTATACCTACTGCCTTTTCCGCCAGCTACGGAATCGGCAGGCCTGTCATTGGCATTTTAGCTGAATATGATGCGCTTTCCGGTATTTCTCAAGTTGCGGGCGTTACTGAAAAAGCAAGTCTGATCCCCGGCGGGAATGGTCATGGATGCGGACATAATCTGCTTGGAGCAGGTTCGCTTGGTGCCGCGATCGCAATAAAGAATGCCATTGAGTCCGGCATTCTCTCCGGCACCGTTGTGTTCTACGGTTGCCCGGGTGAGGAAGGCTGTGCCGGAAAAACCTTTATGGCCCGGGAAGGTGTCTTTACCAACTTGGATGCCGCCCTTTGCTGGCATCCCGGAGATGTTAACGAAGTTACGACCGGCACGTGTGCTGCCTGCCTGCAATATGAATACACCTTTACCGGTATTTCTGCACACGCTGCGGGAGACCCCGAAAACGGACGTTCTGCCTTGGATGGTGCGGAGCTTATGAATATCGGTGTGCAGTTCCTTCGAGAGCATATGAGCAAAAAGGCATCTGTACATTACGCCTTTTCCAGCGCTGGTGGTCTGTCACCCAATGTGGTACAGGCAGAGGCTAAAGTCATTTATATGATTCGGGAAGCCGATGTGAGCAAAGCCAAAGCACTTCTAAACCGGGTAAATGATATTGCAAAAGGTGCAGCACTGATGACCGGCACATCTGTTTCCTGGAGACAGATCGATGGGACTTCCAACACCGTTTCCAATACTGTTATGGAAAAAGTACTGTATGATAATTTGTGCGAAGCACCTCAACCGGTCTATACCGCAGAGGAATGGAAATATGCTGACGCATTGAAAGCAACATACTCTGTTACGGCCCTTCCAGGGCAGAACACAGAAATCGACAAGGATCTTTGGAAGTTTGTCAATGACAAATCAGAAGGCGGTCACCGACCTCTGAATGACTATATTCTTGATTATGTTCCATCCAGTGTGTTTACCCCCGGTTCTACCGATGTGGGCGATGTGAGTTGGCTGACACCAACAGCGCAATTCACCGCCGTCACCTGGACATCCGGTTCACCCGGTCATTCCTGGCAGAATGTAGCAATCGGTAAATCCTCTATTTCACACAAGGGCGTTTTATATGCCGCCAAAGTTATGGCTGGCGCAGCTGCTGATATAATGGAAAACCCGGAGCTGCTTAAAAAGATCCACTATGAATTCACATCCTTTGTAGGGCCGTACGACTGTCCCTTAGAGGATAGCTTAAAAGTACCTGAATAACATAGAACACCCAACCGGTCGGTTGGGTGTTTCTTATTTTGCTGTGGCATAAAGGATTTTAGAGTACCCATCGGCATAATTGGAGGGACAAATTATTATGCTCTCCCCCATTTGCAGGCTGCCGACGGAAATTGCATAAGTAACCCCGCCTATATAAATATCCCACTGCCGGTCATAGCGTTTATAGTACAGCAGGATATCCTCAAGCACCCTGTCAGAGTTATTTGCGACCTTAATCCTGCCAAGGTCAACTGCTTCTATCTGAAGATCATCCAACACGCTTGATTTATCTGTTGCCATCGTTCGTCCTGCTGCGAAATATACAGGGTTTTCAGGATAAGATGATTTATATTTTTCCAGAATTACTACCTTCCCGTGAGCGGGAATACAAGTCCCCTCAAAGCAATAGACGCCATCCAATGTTTCAATATGTATAGAAGCAAATTCTATATCGGTATCTCCCCTATTATAGACACAAAGCGCAGCACCATCCATTATAAATTCGCCCGATCTGTCCTCAAAAAAGTCACCCTCATAGCAGACAAAGTATTCCGCGATCAGTTCTGTTCCTTCGATCAGAAACGGAAACTTCAATTCCACTCGTTCAGCGCCAGCTTCCACAGGAATTGTATTCCAAATAAAAAGGAAGCTACATATCATAAATCCTGTTAACGCCGCAAAAACTGTCAGTGCAAATCTTCGAAAGTACAAATACCACATAACATACACCTCGACCTAAGTAGGCACATTATATGGCTTCTATTTTCAGTCTTTCAAGGGAAACAAGGGAGAATTTTATTTCTATTTCTGCCGTGTTTTTTCTGAAAGCTGGGGCTTTCGGCAACTACATTGGAAATAACAAAAAAACTGACCGGGAATCCGGTCAGTTTTTCTCTAAAAGTATTTTGAGGGCATTTGTAATGGCTTGGTTGCGGACATCATCTCTACTTCCGGCAAAATGAAATTTTCTTGAAAATACACAATTTTCATCCGCATATCCAATATACACCGTTCCCACAGGATTGCCGTATTCGTCCCCACCGGGGCCTGCAAGTCCTGTTACAGATACCGCAACATCAGCCTGCAAAATTTTACGCGCACCGATCGCCATTTGCTCAGCAATAGCGGCACTTACGGGGCCGAAGGCATCTAAGTCTGATCCTGAAACGCCTAAAATATCCCGCTTAATTTCATTTTGATAGGATATTATGCCACCTCTGTACACAGAGGAGCTTCCCGGGACAACAGTGATCGCGGCACCAATTCCACCGCCGGTACAGCTTTCCGCCGTTGCAAGCGTTTTACCCTGCAAAACCGCTAAAACCTGCTCACATAATTGTTTCATCGTATTTCACCGTAATCTTTTCCACATCAGCAAGGGCTCCTTCGATCAGGGCTTCCCTGTCCAGCTTTTTTTCTGCTTCCAAAAGCTGTGTGATCGTAGGTTTGGTTTTGGGGTGCTTAGGAGTAAAGACAGTACAGCAATCTTCGTAGGGCAAAATAGAAGTATCCAGGGTGCCGATCTTTCTTGCGATGGTAACGATTTCTTCCTTATCCATACCGATGAGCGGCATAAAGATCGGTATATCCACAACAGCGCCGGTAACCGCCATAGCCTGCATTGTCTGGCTTGCAACCTGGCCCAAATTCTCACCGGTAATCAAAGCTCCACAGCCGTGCTTCAGAGCAATGGACTGGGAAATTTCCATCATAAACCGGCGCATAATGAGGGTAAAGAATTCTTCCGGGCAGTTATCCCGGATAGCTTCCTGAATAGGTGTAAAGTTTACGATATTTAAGGTCATTCTGCCACAGTACTTGGTAACAAGCCGCGCCAGCTCAATCACCTTATCTTTGGCAAGCTGGGAAGTATAGGGATAAGAAAAGAAATGAACACACTCCACTTCCACGCCACGTTTGGCGATCATATACGCAGCCACAGGAGAATCAATGCCTCCGGATAGCAAGCACATTGCTCGACCGCCCACACCGGTGGGCAGACCACCGGCACCAGGCTGGGCAGGTCCATGGACATAGGCTGCAAGATCGCGCACTTCCACATAAACCGTATAGGCAGGATTGCGTACATCCACACGGCAATCCGGGTGGGCTTCCGCTAGTCTGCCGCCTATTTCCTGGGAAATAGCGATGGAGGTCAGCGGGAAGCGCTTATCCGAGCGCTTGGACTCTACCTTAAAAGATTCCGCGTTGTCCAAATCTTCGCCAAGGTAGGCTTCAACAGCCTGATAAATGCTGTCCAGATCCTTCTCGCAGGGACGGCAACGGCAAAGGCTTACGAGGCCAAAAATGGTGCTGCAGGCATCCCAGGCACCGTCAACATCCGCCGTATCATCCATAGGCTCTACATAAACCGTTGACTGCATTAAATACACATCAAAATTGCCGTAGGGCTTCATTCTTCTGCGAATATTCTGACGAAGCTTATCTTCAAATTGGCGCTTATTGGCACCCTTCAGCACGATTTCGCCTAACTTCAGTAAAAAGATTTCTTTCATTTGGATTCCTCTCAGATCATAGATTCACTGTGCGATATTGAATTGCTTCCGCGATATGGTCCAGCTTAATGTCCCTGCTGCCATCCAGATCCGCGATGGTTCTCGCCACCTTCAGAATGCGGTCATAGCTGCGGGCCGTTAAGCCGAAAACCTCAAATGCCCGCTCCATCAGTTCGTAGCTTTCATCGTCCAATACGCAAAAATACCTTAGCTCATTTGGACCCATCCGGGCATTGCACATACCGCTGGATTCCCCAAATCGACGATGCTGAACCATTCTGGCCTCATTCACTCTGGCTTTGATGACCTCTGAGCGCTCCGCCTCTTGCCGTCTGTGTAAATCTTCATACTGAACAGCGGGTACTTCAATGATAATGTCAATTCTATCAAGCAGCGGACCGGAAATTCGGCTTCTGTACTGATCGACGGATGCCTGTGTACAGGTGCATCTTCCCTTAGGATCACCGTACCATCCGCACTTACACGGATTCATCGCACAAACCAGCATAAAGTCAGCCGGATAAGTTACAGAGCCGGAAACACGGGAAATAGTTACACAACCGTCCTCCAGAGGCTGTCGCATAAGATCCAGTGTATCCTTTTTAAACTCCGGCAATTCATCCAAAAACAGAACACCTTTGTGAGCAAGGGA
>JAZQLG010000122.1:0-12550 GCA_045542575.1 Faecousia sp. | reverse complement strand
ATCAAGATGGTCCAGACCCGGAAGGTTTCCAAGACGGAAAAGATCATTTTCCCCATCCTGGTTACCGTGTTCGTAGCTCTGCTGCTGCCTGACACCGCTGCCCTGATCGGCTGTCTGATGCTGGGCAACCTCTTCAAGGAGACCGGCGTTACCGACCGTCTTTCCGACACGGTGCAAAATGCCCTGATGAACATCGTCACCATTCTGCTTTCCACCGCTGTTGGCGCAACCATGGTCGGCTCCAACTTCCTGACTGCTGAAACCCTGAAGATCGTGGCTCTTGGCGTGGTGGCCTTCGGTCTGTCCACTGCCGGCGGTATGGTCGGCGGTCAGATCATGTGCAAGCTGACCCGAGGCAAGGTAAATCCCCTGATCGGCTCTGCCGGCGTTTCCGCCGTGCCTATGGCCGCCCGTGTTGCCAATGTGGAAGGTCAGAAGGCAAACCCCTCCAACTTCCTGCTGATGCACGCCATGGGCCCCAATGTGGCCGGCGTTATCGGCTCTGCCATCGCCGCAGGCTTCCTGCTGAGCGTATTTGGTTAAGAAAAAAGACCGCCTTTTGGCGGTCTTTTTTAATGGATAATGGATAATTGACAATGGACAATTATGGTATCGGCAAAGCCGATATATTTAAATAAGTGTAAGGAAGCTTGCTTCCTTACACTCCTTTATTGTCCATTCTCCATTGTCCATTGTCCATTAAATAGGATAAGTCCCCAACGAAGTGCAAGTAAATGTGTTTACTTGCACTTTTTTAGATAGTCGGCAACGCCGACACATTCATTGTTCATTGTCAATTTTCAATTGTCCATTAAATAAGAAAAGCCGCTTATAAGCGGCTTTTCTTATTTCAGCGGTCGCAGTACGCCGTACTGCTCATATCGGGTATCGTGCATTTCTGTCATAAACACAAAGGCGGTCTCCGGGTTCTCCTGCGCATATTCCTGCACATAGCCATCAATACTTGCCGCGGCAATATCGCTTGCGTACAGGCGGCAGCGGCCCTCGGGGAAGCCAAAGCCGCTGTCCTCAAAGGACACCGTAAACCGGTCGGTTGCGCAAGCCTTCACAAGGGTCTGGGCCACATCGAAAAGGGTCTGCTTCTTATCGCCGTTAAACACGATCTTATCCGTATCCGGGAAACAGAAGTCAAAGAAGACCACTTCCCGGAAGCCCAGATCCCGCAGCTCCAGGACGGTCTGCGTCAGATATTCCTGCACACCGGATTTGCTGGGCACCAGCCAATAGCAGCCGTAATAGTCGTACCAGCCATAGCCGCTCTTATCCTGAAGGGTCTGCATAATGTTCTCTCTGCCGTACTTCATATCCCGGAAGGCCGGCAGGTGGGCGATGGTGTAAAGATTGCCGTTGTTGATGGTCTCAATGAAGCGGTCCATGGCCTCCGGGTCAATATCGGAGTTCCGGTGCTCCCGGATGGCAGAGGAATAGAAGAAGTTGCCGTAAACATTCTTCACATCGATCATGACCGCTGTGCCCTTCGGCAGCTCCTGCAGCTTTGCAAGGGTCCCATCCAGGTCATTTTCCAGCATGGATATGGAAACATAATAGCCCTTCAGTTTCGTCAGCTCTTCGCTTTCCTCTTCCAGCTGCCCGTCATTGTAGAAAATGGAAACAGGTGGCTTTTCTTCCGGCTTTTCAGCCACAATGCCGGTGCAATCCGTAATGGAAAGGGAAAAATCCAAATGGGCCCCCTCCTCCCGGGAGTAGACCACAAACCGGTCCAGCCAGGCAAACCACAGGCCATAGGCCAAAGCGCCTACGGTGAGCAGCACAAGTGCTATTTTCCCGATCCGTTTCAGGGCGCACCGGGTCCTGTAAGATAGCTTCATAAGGGCCTCCTTTTCGCCTGCAGACAACGCCAGGTGTCAGAGGCGTATGTGGCAGTCACCTGTAAATTGGCCTGCTGCAGAGCACACAGCACGTCAGAAAGCCTGGTGTCCAGGATGCCGGAGAGCAGCAGAGTGCTGCTTTCCTCCAAAAATTGGGGCAGGGTGGGGGCCAGGGCAATGATCACATCTGCCACAATGTTGACGCAAACCAGATCATAGGTCTTCTGCCGGAGTGTTTCCATCAGTTTTTTATCGGTATTCACATTTCCTGTCAGGGCAGTAAACACCTCTGCCCCAAAGCCATTATAGGCAGCATTTTCCCGGGCGATATCCTCCGCCTTGGGGTCAATGTCCACACCAATGACTTCCTTTGCCCCCAGCCGAAGGGCGCACAGGGACAAAATGCCGCTGCCGCTGCCCAGATCCAGGCAGGTCTTTCCCTGCAACGGCAGCTTCTCCATCGCTTCCATTACCATCTGCGTGGAAGGATGGGCGCCGGTACCAAAGGTAAGGCCCGGGTCCAAAATAACCGGCAGGCGGCCTCCTTCATAGGTATCTGCCAGCCAGCAGGGGAGGACCACAAGGCTTTCTCCCACCTCCTGGGGCGGATAATTATCCTTCCAGCTTTCTTCATAGTCCACCGGCGCAAGCTCCGTTACCGTCAGCGCCAAAGAGCCAAAGCCCTTCTGCTTTTGGCTGTCCAAAAGTGCCCGAAGCCTGGAAAGGGAAGAGGAGTCTTCCTTTTCCAGGTACAGCTTGATTTGAGAAAGACCCTGCAGATGGGAAGCCAATTTTTCGTCAATATAATCCCAGTAGGCCCGGTTGCTGTCCAAAAAGCCCTCCAGCTCCTGCTGATCCTCCAGCACCAGGTCATCAAAGCCGTTGGCAGTAAGGATCGCCGCCAGAGGCTCAATGCCCTCCGGGGATGTTTTTATTGTCAGTTCCAAATATTCCATAGTCGCCTCAAGAAGATTGTTTTCTCTATTCTACCGCATTTTTACGAAAAGTACAAGCCCAATCCGTAGCCATTACCATTTACGCAATAAGAAAAAGCCCGTGAAAACGGGCTTTTTCCGGAAACTATGCCTCTTCACTGAACAATTCGTCCAGGCTTTTGTGCAGCACCCTGCAAATTCTCTTGCACAGGTTTAATGTAGGGTTATATTCACCGCTTTCAAGGCTGCTGATGGTCTGTCGGCTGACACCGACGGCTTTTGCCAGGTCCTCCTGTGACATATCCAGTTTCACCCTTGCGGATTTTACATTCAGATTCTTTGCCACAATTTACCGCTCCCTTGCACCTGTGTGTGTAACATATTGTTACATCATTATTGTAACATAGCGTTACAATAATTGCAAGGGGTGATTGGATGGTCGGGCTAAAAAATATTCGCAAACAGCGCAAATTAAACCAGCAAAAGGTGGCTATGGACCTGCATATTTCCAGAGAAGCACTCTCTTACTATGAAAACGGCAAGCGGGAGCCCTCCCTGGCGCTGCTGGTCGCCATGTCCAGCTATTTTAATGTTTCCATCAATTATCTCATCACCGGTGAAGAATTCAAAAAGAAATGAACTTGCAGCCAAATTGTGTGCTGCAAGTTCATTTTTTATTACTTCTCGTCCAATACCATAGCGGTTCTTGCGGGGATATACAATTCCAGATAGGGATTTCCTGCGCTGTCGGTCTTGGTTTCGTAGCGGTTATGATGGATCCTGCCCTGGCCGCCGAAGCAATAATCGTCGGTGGAAAGGCTGACCTGGTAAGCACCCGCCTTGTCCATGGGGATCCGGTAACCGGGGTAAGAGCCGTTGGGATGGAAGTTGAAAATAAAAAGCTTTTTGCCCTTTCGGAAGCAAAGCACCTTGCTGTCATTGTTCAGGTACAGCTGCTTATCTCCCGCCTTTTGGAGCTTGGCTTTTTTGATCATCTCCACCATTGCCTTATCAAAGGCACGCAGGTACTTATATTTCAGGTCCTCCCGGTCAGCAAGGCTCCACTGCCGGCGGCAGTAGTGATAGCTCCAGCCGTTGCCCTCCCGGGGGAAGTCGATCCACTCCGGGTGGCCGAATTCGTTGCCCATAAAGGTCAGATATCCTTCGCCGCCCAGGCCGGCTGTGATCAGACGGAGCATTTTATGCAGAGCCATACCCCGATCTACCACCATATTGTCGTTGTTTTCGCCCATACCCCAGTACATTTCCTGGTCGCACAGCCGGAACATAATGGTCTTATCACCCACCAGCGCCTGGTCGTGGGACTCACAGTAGCCGATGACCGGCTCACCGGGCCGTCGGACAGCAAGCTCATAATAGATGCTGTTCAGGTCCCAGTACTCGTCCGGAGTCTCCTTCAGAAGCCGGATCCACATATCCGGCTCACCCATTGCCAGCCGGTAATCAAAGCCCACACCGCCATAGGAGATGGGCAGGGCAAGACCGGGCAGGGCAGAAGTATCTTCTGCGATGGTAATGGCGTTTTTGTTTACCTGCCGCACCAGCTCATTGGCAAGCTGCAAATAGGTAACAGCCTCGGTGTCCGTATTCATGGAAAAATACTGGTCATAGCTTGTAAATGCCGTTCCCAGGCCGTGGTCCCGGTAGAGCATAGAGGTGACGCCGTCAAAGCGGAAACCGTCGAAATGGTACTCCTCCTGCCAGTATTTCAGGTTGGAAAGCAGGAAGTGAAGAACCTCTGTCTTGCCGTAGTCAAAGCATTTGGTATTCCAGGCAGGATGGTCGCCCCTAGAGCCTTCGTGGAAAAACTGATAGGAGGTACCGTCAAATTCATTGATGCCCTCCCGGGTATTCAGACAGGCGTGGGAATGGACCACATCCAACAGCACCGCAATGCCCATTTTGTGGGCGGTGTTGATCAGGTCCTTCAGCTCCTCGGGTCTGCCGAAGCGGGAGGAGGCGGCGAAGAAATTGGTGACCTGATAGCCAAAGCTTGCGTAGTAGGGATGCTCCATAATGTCCATGATCTGCAGGGTGTTGTAGCCTAAATCCTTCACCCGGGGAAGTACATTTTCCTTAAATTCCCGGTAAGTGCCCACTCTGCCCTCTTCCTGGGCCATACCGATGTGACACTCGTAAATAAAGAGCTCTTTTTGGGGCTTGAAGCTCCCATCTTCCCACACAAATTCTGCTTCCGGCACATAGATCACGCCGTTCCAGCTGCCGTCCGGCTCCTGGATCACCCGGTTGATGTACAGTGGGATCCGCTCCAATTCTCTTCCCAGGCGCTGCACCACCGCCATTACCCGGGTGCCATCCTTCAAGGTGTCGGCTCCGGGAATATGGCAGGTAAACACGCCGTTTTCCCCTTTTTCCATAGGGAAGGCATATCTGTCCCAGTTGCAAAAATCGCCGGTTACAAACAGCTTTTCCGCACCGGGTGCCCATTCTCTGTAGATCCATCCGTTTTCTTCCCGGTGGAAGCCAAAGAAAAGGTGGCCGTTGGCAAAATCTGTCAGTTTTTGTCCGGGAGAAAGAAGCTTTTTCTTGGTTGCCCGATAATTTTTCATACGAAGATCAAAGTCTTTTTCGTAGTATCCCAAAATAGGATCCAGGGCCAATATCTTATGTTTCATAGCCAAAACCGCCTTTCTGTTGATCTACTTCTATTCTATTTCTCTTTCCTGCTTCCGTCAAGGCGCAATATTTTACAAAAATTTACCCCTTTGGAGTTTTCCACAGGGTATAAAAGAAGGAATTTCAGGGGAGATTTTTATCTATCTGTTTATTATATTGTATCTATAGAAAAAACCCTTGTTTTTTACGGTCATTTATGTTAAAATTTAGGTTGAGAAAACATTGCCTTTTCCTGGTTTTCCACAGGGCAAAAAACAGGCAATTTTTGAGAAAGGAGAACGCCTTTATGTATTCGTCTGCTTATGTTTGGGCTAAAATTTTGGGATTTTTGGAAGAGCGGCTCACCTCTGTCACCGTATCCGGTTGGTTTGATGACGCAGAAGTGGTGGAGCTGAACGAAGAACACCTGATCATCTATTCTCCCTCGGATTTCCGTCGGGACTTTATTCGCCGCCGCTGTGCCGATTACATTGAGGACGGCCTGAAGGAGATCTTTAACTCCAATGCCAAATTGCTGGTTTTGGATGAAAAGGAAATGAATGACAGAAAGCAGAAGCGGGAAAGCGGCGTGCTGGAATTCAACCCCCAATTCACCTTTGATAATTTTGTGGTCGGTCCCACAAACAGCTTTTCCTATAATGCGGCCCTGGCAGTTTCAAATAATCCGGGCGTTACCTATAACCCCCTGTTTTTATATGGCCCTCCCGGCGTAGGCAAGACCCACCTGCTGTATGCCATTGCCAATAAGGTACGCAAAAATAACCCGGATGCCAAAATCGTTTACATCAAGGGCGACCAATTTATTAACGAACTGATCTCCGCTATCAAAAGCGGCAATAACTTAGCCTTCCGCACCAAGTACCGGGAAGCAGATCTTTTCCTGGTGGACGATATTCAGTTTATTGCCGGCAAGGACTCCACCCAGGACGAATTTTTCCATACCTTTAATGCCCTTCACGAGCGGAACAAGCAAATCGTTATGACCTCCGACCGGAAGCCCAGCGATATGCTTACCCTGGAAGCAAGACTTCGCTCCCGCTTTGAATCCGGCCTTTTAAGCTCCATCGCTGCCCCCGACTATGAAACCAGAATGGCCATCATCAAAACCAAGGCCAATTCCCTGGGTCTGGATCTTGGGGACGATGTTTGCAACTATATTGCCATCAATGTTACCAACAATGTCCGGCAGATCGAAGGTACCGTAAAGAAAATTATGGCTTACCGGGATATCAACAAGATGCCTCTGGACCTTCCCAATGTTTCCCGGGCCATTGAAGATATGTTTAAGGCAGAGGGTAACGCTCTGCCCACACCCAGCCTGATCATCAGCCAGGTCTGCAAGTTCTACAGCGTGGATGATTCCGTCATCCGGGGAACACAAAAGAATAAAGCTGCTGTGGAAGCCCGCCATATGGCGATCTATCTGATCCGGGAGCTGACCAATCTTTCCACCACCACCATCGGTAAGGAATTGGGTAAGGACCACACCACCATTCTTTATTCCTGCGATAAGATCAAGATGGCACTCAATGCCGGTGATGTAACTCTGCAAAACCATGTCAGAGATATCACCGCAAACATCAATTCCTGTCTGTAAAAATGTTTTCCACAGGAATTTTGGTTGTGGATAACTTATTCTGTGGAAAGGTGTTGTAAAAAAACAAGAATTTTTCCTTTGTGTAAAACAGAAAGCTTTTTCACAAATGCTTGTGAAATGTTTTTCTTAGTGTCTCAACGCTTTTCCCGGTTTTTCCCCAATTTCACTGTCCCTACTACTACGACTACCTAAATTACTTAAAAATATATATATTATTTTATTTCAAGAAAAGAGGCTTTCATATGATTCGTTTTACCTGTGAAAAAAGTATGCTGATGGCAGGTCTGAACATCACCTCCAGAACTGTCGCCCAAAAGAGCGCCCTTTCTTCCCTGGAAGGCATTTTCTGCTATGCAGGCTACGGCCTGCGGCTCACCGGCTATAATATGGAAACAGCCATTACTTATGAGATTGAGGCAGAGGTCACCGAAGCCGGCAGCTGCATTTTGCCTGCCCGACTGTTTGGTGATATTATTCGCCGTGTTCCGGAAGGCCCTGTAACAGTGATCATTGACGAAAACTATAAGGTTTCCGTGCGGGCAGGCCGGGCATCCTTTACCATTTCCGCAGAAAATGCAGAGGATTATCCTGAGCTTCCCGATGTAAGTGAAGGAAGAAAGATCTTCCTGCCTCAGAAGGCGCTGAAGGATCTGATCGGCTCCACGATTTTTGCCACCGCAGAAAATAAGGGCCGGCCCATCCACACCGGCGTAAAGTTTGAAGTGGAAGAAAATGTGATCTCCGCCATTGCTGTGGACGGCTACCGTCTTGCAAGAAAGACCTATCATACGGAAGAGCCCACCGGCAGAAATCTCTCCTTTGTTGTTCCTGCCCAGGGTCTGAAGGAAGTGGAAAAGATCCTTGGGGATGAGGAGGATGCTTCCTTTGTGTTGGGCAGCAAGCACATTCTCTTTACCATCGGAAACGCAACGGTGGTTTGCCGCCTGTTGGAAGGCAGCTTCCTGGATTGGCGAAAGGTCGTTCCCACCGATTGCCCCATTAAGCTGGTCGCTAATGTTGCTGAGCTTTCTTCTGCCCTTGAGCGTGTGGGACTGATGGTTTCTGAAAAGTACAGAAGCCCTGTGCGCTGCCTGTTTTCCAATCAGGAGCTGCAGCTGAAGACAAACACCACCATCGGTTCTGCAGAGGATCAGTGCGTTTTTGCCGGTGACGGCAAGGATCTGAAGATCGGCTTCGATGTGCGCTATCTTTCCGATGCCCTTCGTGCCATCGAAACAGAAGAAGTGGTGATGGAGCTGACCAATTCCCTCAGCCCCATCGTGTTCACCAGCCCTGATGAAAAGTACGATTATTCCTATATGGTACTGCCTGTACGGATCAATAACTGATATGAAAAATGAAATTGTTTTAATTTACACGGATTTTATTAAGCTGGAAGCGGCTCTTAAGCTTGCAAATTGTGTTTCCACCGGTGGAGAGGCCAAGGCCTACATTCAGGAAGGAAAGGTGTTTGTGGGAGAAGGGGTCTGCCTGATGCGGGGCAAAAAGCTCTATGACGGTGACAGCTTCCGCTTTATGGGAAAAACCTATACCATTTCTAAATATGAATCTTAACAACATATTTTTGGAGAATTTCCGGAACTATTCTTCCTTTGAAGAAAAATTTGAGCCGGGTGTAAATCTAATTGTTGGAGATAACGCCCAGGGAAAGACCAATTTACTGGAAGCCATTGCCTTTTTGGGAAGCGGAAAAAGCTTCCGCACGCAAAAAAACGGAGAAATGGTAAAAATAGGGGAAGAAACCGGCCTTTTGAAGGCAGAAATGTTCTCTCAAAACAGAAATCAGTCAATAAAATGGCAGCTTTTTTCCACGGGAAAGCCCCGGCAGATCTACTTAAACGGCATTAAAAAAAGGTCAGCGGCTGACCTTTCCGGCGTGTTGCATACGGTGCTTTTTTGCCCGGAGGATCTGATGGTCCTCAAAGCCGGAGCCTCTGCCCGCCGCCGTTTGGGGGATAACGCCCTTTCTCAGCTGCGGCCAAACTATGAGGCGGCGCTGACGGAATATGGCCGTATTTTGGAGCAGAAAAGCAAAATTCTGAAGGACAGATATGAAAATCCGGCCCTTTTGGAAATTTTGCCGGAGTATAACACCCGGCTTTGCCAGGTGGGTGCCATTCTGATCTCCTACCGGGCCAGGTTTTATGAGGGGCTGTATAAAGCGGCAAAAACCTATCACGAATGTTTTTCCGGGGGAAAAGAGGACTTTTTCTTAGAGTATAAGACGGTTTCCACCGTCAAAGACCCTTATGCCTCTGTGCCGGAGCTTGCCGATGATCTTCAGGAGCATTTAGAAAGCCACTATCGGGCAGAGCTGGAAAGCGCTCAATGCCTGACAGGTCCCCATAAGGACGATTTTACCGTCTTTATTAACGGTATGGATCTGAAGGCCTATGGCTCCCAGGGACAGACCCGGACGGCTGCTATCAGTTTGAAGCTTGCCCAAAGAGAGCTGATGGCAAATCAGTCGGGGCAGATGCCTCTGCTGCTCCTTGACGATGTCCTTTCTGAGCTGGATCCCCAGCGGCAGGACTTTGTTCTGAACCAAATTTCCTCCGGACAGGTTTTTATTACCTGCTGTGAGTCAGAAAAATTCACCAAATTAGGAAAAACCATCACCATTGAAAAAGGTGCTTTGAAAGCATAATTAGGAGGGCATTTATGTCTGAAGAAACGAAAGTAACCAACGAATACGGCGCCGAACAAATACAGGTGCTGGAGGGCTTGGAAGCAGTACGGAAGCGGCCGGGTATGTACATTGGCTCTACCTCCTCCTCCGGTCTGCATCACCTGGTATATGAGATCGTGGATAACTCCATCGACGAAGCCCTGGCAGGCTACTGTAAGCATATTACCGTTACCATTAACCCCGGTAACTCTATTACCGTTACGGACGATGGCCGCGGTATTCCTGTAGATGTGCAGGCCCAAACAGGCCGTCCTGCTTTGGAAGTTGTTTTTACTGTTCTGCACGCAGGTGGTAAATTCGGCGGCGGCGGTTATAAGGTATCCGGCGGTCTTCACGGCGTAGGTGCCTCCGTTGTAAACGCCCTGAGCCAGTGGCTGCAGGTGCGGGTACACAAGGAGGGCAATATTTACGAAATGAAGTTTGCCCGGGGACACATCACCCAGGAAATGAAGATCGTGGGCAAGACGGATAAAACCGGCACGGAGGTCACCTTCCAGCCCGACCCGGAGATGTTCGACGATGTGGTGTATTCCTATGAGATCCCCCACGACCGTATGCGGGAGGAGGCCTTCCTGAATGCGGGCCTAGCCATCACCATCACCGATGACCGGGAGGATACCCCTGTTTCCGAAACCATGTGCTACCAGGGCGGTATCCGGGAATTCGTCACCTGGACAAACCGGCATAAGACCGCTCTGCACCAGGATGTGATCTATATTCAGGGCAATAAGGGAGATGCCTCTGCGGAGATCGCCATTCAGTATAACGATGGCTTTAATGAATCTTTACAGTCCTTTGCCAACGATGTGCGCACCCCGGAAGGCGGTATGCACGAAACCGGCTTTAAGACGGCCCTTACCAGAGTTCTTAATAACTACGGTATGAAGAACGGCATCATCAAAGGGGACGATAAGGTCAGCGGTGAGGACTGCCGGGAAGGCATTACCGCCATTATTTCCGTAAAGCTGACCGATGCCCAGTTTGAGGGCCAGACCAAGGCAAAGCTGGGCAACGCCTATATCCGTACCCTGGTGGACGGTCTGGTGAATGAACAGCTTGCCACCTATTTTGAAGAGCATCCTGCCACTGCCAAGCTGATTTTGGAAAAGGCTATGATGGCAAACCGGGCAAGAGAAGCCGCCCGGAAGGCAAGAGAGTCCATTCGCCGGAAGACCGGTCTGGAATCCGGCCAAATGCCTGATAAGCTGCAGGACTGCAACGAAAGAGATCCTTCCTTGTGCGAAATTTACATCGTGGAGGGTGACTCTGCGGCAGGCTCTGCCATCCAGGGCAGAGATTCCCGGTTCCAGGCGATCCTGGCAATGTGGGGTAAGATGCTGAATGTGGAAAAGGCCCGGGCAGATAAGGTCTACGGCAACGATAAGCTGTATCCTCTGATCGTGGCCCTGGGTGCCGGCATCGGCGAGGATTTTGACATTGAGAAGCTTCGCTACCACAAGGTCATCATTATGTCCGATGCGGACGTGGACGGCGCCCATATCCGGACGCTCCTTCTGACCTTCTTCTTCCGTTATATGCGGCCTATGATCGAAAACGGCTTTGTTTACTCCGCTGTGCCGCCCCTTTATAAGCTGAAAAAGGGCAAGACTGAGCGGGTAGCCTATTCCGACGAGGAAAGAGACCAGGTCTCTGCGGAAATGCGGGGAGAAGGCGGCGCCAAGGTGGATATTTCCCGGTTTAAGGGCCTTGGTGAAATGGACCCCCATGAGCTGTGGGAGACCACCATGGATCCCACTACCCGCACCCTTCGCCGGATCACCCTGGAGGATGCCCGCCGGGCAGACGAGATTTTCACCGTTCTGATGGGCGAACAGGTTGAGCCCCGGAAGGAATGGATCGAACGCAACGCAAAATATGCGGTGAATATTGATATCTGAGGAGGTGACGCAAAATGGCAAAACACAACAGATCCTATACGCCGGAGGATATCCGTTTCCCGGAGCAGCACATTACCCAGTCTGATCTTGTGAAGGAAATGGAGCAGGCGTACATTGAATATGGCATGAGCGTCATCGTTGGCCGTGCCCTTCCCGATGTGCGGGACGGTCTGAAGCCTGTTCACCGCCGTATTCTTTACACAATGTATGAAAGCGGCCTGACCTCTGACAAGCCCTTTAAGAAGTCCGCAACCTGTGTGGGTGATGTGCTTGGTAAGTACCACCCCCACGGTGACGCATCCGTTTACGACGCGATGGTCCGTTTGGCCCAGGATTTCTCTATGCGCTATATGCTGGTGGACGGCCACGGTAACTTCGGCTCTGTGGACGGCGACCCTGCGGCTGCCTACCGTTACACCGAGGCAAGACTTTCCAAGCTAAGCAATCAGATGCTCCGGGATATCGACAAGGAAACGGTCAACTGGGACCCCAACTTCGATGAATCCCGAAAAGAGCCCCGGGTGCTGCCCAGCCGTTTCCCCAACCTTTTGGTGAACGGCTCTACAGGCATTGCCGTTGGTATGGCTACCAACATCCCGCCCCACAACCTGACGGAAGTGATCAATGCCTGCCTTTGCGTCATTGATGACCCGGAAGTGTCTATGACCGACCTGATGGAGCATATCTCCGGCCCGGATTTCCCCACCGGCGGCATCATTATGGGCCGCAGCGGCATCCGTGCCGCCTATGCCACAGGCCGAGGCAAGGTGATCGTCCGCGCAAGAACGGAATTTGAAGAATTCAATAAGGACAGAGTCCGCATTATCGTCACCGAGCTGCCCTACCAGGTCAATAAGAGAGAGCTTATCAAGCGGATCGCCGAGCAGGTGAAGGATAAGAAG
>JAZQLG010000121.1:0-14982 GCA_045542575.1 Faecousia sp. | reverse complement strand
AATCATCCAGGAGCACGCCGCCAAGCGCGGAGAATCGGTAAACGCTTTTATTACTCGTGCCGTAGATGAAGCTTTGGCACGCGGTATAGATGGAATGGAATACGACAATGAGTCCGGAAAGATTGATCCTAAATAATATTACAAAGCTTTTATTTCAGTGTTATAGGTTTACTACAATAGTTAGTTAAGGACAATAATAAGAACGACCTAGCTTAATCGCTAGGTCGTTTTTTGCGTAATGTACATGTCCAATATCTTAAATCGCTGCAGTGCGCAGAAGACCACCGGCGCCATCGAGCGCTGCTGGTGGCAGATACAGCGAGATGATTTATTGCACCGCGGTCGACGGATGACGCAGGCGTTTGCACCAAGGAAACCGTCGGGCACCGCAAGGGAGACTGCACTTTTTGAAAGAACAAAATTTCCTGAATGATCATATCAACGGCCGGTAGTTTTCTTTATACAAAAACACCGTAATTTGCGAAAAGTCCGCAAATTACGGTGTTTCTCTTTCTCTACAGGATGTCGCTGATCGTTTCCCAGATCCGGACAGAGAATGCTTCCAAAATGCCATAATCGGCATATTCAAAGATCGGTGCATCCCGGTTCGGGTTAATGGCAATAACTGTCCCAGCGCGCTGCATACCGGCTATATGATGTACTGCGCCGGAAACGCCCACGGCGATATACACTGGCGGGTTAACCGTTTTTCCGGTAAGTCCCACCTGCATGGTATAGGGTAGCAACCCATTGTCCACCATTTTTCGGCTGGCAACAAGCTCTGCACCCAGGTTGTCAGTAAAGGCTCTCACGGAATCCAGGATATCCTTGACGCCCCAGCCAGCTGCCACCATAATTTCGTTGCTCCGTCCCGTGGTTCTGACTGTAGCCATAGCCGGTCGGGTTCGGCTGACAATCTTGGCGATCAGGCTACCGGAAAGGGCAGGCCGGTACATCACAAGGGTATCTCCATCCGCTTCCAGCGCTGTACAATCGGCGCAAAGCCCTATGCCCAACAGAGCGCTGACCTTCGCTGCCAGCTCCTTGGACACGGTATCCGACCCCCAAAGCACTGCGGAAGGATCTTCCTGCCGGATCTGCTGCGTCAATTCCTCTGCTGATGTAACCGGCAGCACAGTGATATTCTCGCTGACCGCCTGTGCAAAGCTACGGGGGGATTCCCCCACAATACAAACCTTACTCAGGCTTTTATCAGCCTCCTGCGCAGAAACAGGCATCTCATTCTTCTGCCGTGCCTGAGCGATCACCTCCGGAAGCTCGGATAACCGGATAAATCGGCATTTTCGCTTCCCGGAATGGTTTTCAAAAGTCTTCAGCACCCTTGTAGGTGAGCCCTTCAACCCACACCTTTCCGGGTCAGCACCGATGGCTTCCGCACCCCAGACCTCCACTTGTCCCAGTTTTGACAGGATACTGGGTAGCCGAAGATCGCATATGCGCTCCACAGTCAGCAGTGCGGGAAATACTGCTTGCACCGCTTCCCCGTCTCTTGTGGTGCAAGTGATTCGACCCTCTGTTTGTGCTATATGCATTACATCGGAGATCAGATTCCGTCCGGACAGCACTGACAGCATGGGCCCGGTCTGTCCGGTATCGCCAATAAGGGTCTTCCTGCCGCAGAGGATCAGGTCCGGGTCCAGCTTTTTTATGGCTAAAGAAAGGGCATATGCCGTTGCTAGCGTATCCGAACCGGCAAAAGCTTTATCGCTGAGCAGGATCGCCTGCTTTGCACCCAGTCGGGTCAAGGACAACAAAAAATCCTTGGCAGATAGCGGACCCATACTCAAAAGGGTAATATCCGCGTCTTTCAGCCGCAATGCCGCCTCATAGGCGCTGGCATCAAAGGGGCTTAGCTCGCCGTCAAGTCCCTGGCGAAGACAAACGACAATTTTCATCTGCGCGCCCTTTAAAACAGTCCTTCTGTCACTTCCGCTGTTGTGCAAAAGGTAACATCAGGATGATTTCTTAATAGACTCGCAGGAATCTGAGGCTGAATTTTGTCAAACAGAACATGCTTTACAATTCCGTGCTGCCAGGGTCTGTTAAGCGCAATATAGACACAACGAGCATTCAGGATCTGCTTCATTCCGATAGTAATGCACCACTCTGGCATACCTCTGAGATCTCCGCGTTGATAGCCGTAGGCATTGATGGTTCTTGTTTCCCTTGTGATCGGCAGAACTCTTGTGCCCAATTCCCCAAATTCCTCCACTGTGATGGGGTCATCCTCTTCAGCTGCTTCATTGAATGCCAGATGTCCGTTGATACCTAAGCCACCGAGGCAAAGGTCCACGCCGCCCAGCTCCTCAATCAAAGCATCATATTCTTTTTCTTTTCCAACAACAGGGAAATGTCTTTGGGCTTCCGGCATCACAAGATCTGCATCGACCATGTCATAGAACTCTTTATTCATTCTTTGCTTAAAGCTCATCGGATGACACGCATCAATCATCTCAGTTGGAGAAAGCATATATTCATCCATATTAAAGAAATGAACATTTTTCAAAGAAACACGGAGCTGATTCACAAGCTTTGCCAGAATGGGGTACTGGTCGGTGGGACCTACCGGCACGATCATAACGGTTTTTTTGCCGGCAGCATTATTTTTCATAATTTCTGCAAGCATCACCATTGCCATATCAAAATAAACATCCCATTCACTTTTTAAAGACCGGAAGGATATATTACCAGAAACCTTTCTTTCCATTTTTTTCTCCTTAAAATCCAATTTTTTCGCTATTTTTAATTTTTTCAAACAATTGACTGAGCACCATATAGGCGCGTACATTATGGAACGGTCCCTTCCACGCACTACCCTTGATCTGCGAGATAGGGGTACCATCGCGGTGAAGATGTCCGTACCATTCGGGATGTCCAGGATCTGCAAAACGTTCTTCACAGTATTTGAAAATCTTTTCAAAGCCGTACATATACTCTTCGTTTCCGGTATACCAGTATGCATAGGTCAAGGCAACCATTGCCTCACAATGCACCCAGAACAGCTTCATATCCCATTCGTTACTCATAACAGGCTTGTTTTCAACATCTACGAAATAGAAAATGCCACCTTTTTCGTGATCCCAGCCCCGTTCAAGCGCCCATTCAGTTACCTGAATTGCTTTCTCCATCAATGCGTTGTCTTTGCATCTTACCGCCTCTTGCATAATAAACCAGGCAGTTTCCATGCTGTGACCGGGATTCAGCATCCGTCCTGCAGGCGAGTCAATGAATTCTCCATTAACGTCTACCGTTTCAAAGAGTGCCTTTTTATCCTCTTTGATAAATACATTGACAATGGTATCGATACACTGCTCAATCATCTCGTTATAAATCGGCGCGTCATCGATTTCCCGCATATGCTGGGAAACATTCATCATAATCATAACGATGCTATGTCCACGGTTTTTTCTTGTCTCCGGGTTGACCTTTGCCGGGAAATAGCCTGGCGTTGTATAGTATTTTATCATCAAATTATAGAGTTCGATTGCTCTATTCTTGACCTTTTCATCTTTTGTTGCCTTGTAATACTCTACATAGCCCATAACCGCAAAGGCTTCTGAAAAGAAATAACGCCGCTCAACAAGGGGTCTTCCGTCACGGGTTACGCTAAAATACATATGCTTGCTTTCCGCAAAGCAATGCTGATTAATAAAATCGTAGCCGGATTTTGCGGCATCCAACCAGATCTGCTTGCCGCCAAACTCGTTATAAAGCTTTGAAAACATCCACAGGCTTCGACCCTGCTGCCATACGGATTTATCCTCATAAAACAGCTCTCCATCCCGATCAAAGCCGCAAAGGAAACCGCCGTAAATGGGGTCTACAGACTTTGTTTCCCAAAAAGAAACAAAATCGTCCATTAAGATTTGGTTGATTCTATTGTGATACTCTTCAAAAAACTTATTTTCTATTTTCTGCATCATAAATCACCTTTCCGTCTTTGATTGTCATCTTAACATTCAGCTGATCGTCCAGCAAAACAACATCGGCTCGTTTGCCAATGTCCAAAGAACCGATCGTGTTGTGGACACCAATAATCTTAGCCGGCGTGAAAGACGCCATTTTTATGGCATCTGCAAGGGGTATCCCGGCATCAAACACAAGGTTTTTTACCATTTTAGATAAGGGCTGAATACTTCCTGCCATCCGGCTCTTATCGGGAAGCCGTGCAACACCATCATAAACAATGAATTTCTGTGCATTCTCATCCTCAAGTCTGCCGAGGGTATAAAGGGTATCGTTTTCCGGCATACCGCCTGCACGCAGGCTATCCGAAACAATACACATTTTGTCAGCGCCCTTGCATTTATAGATTAGCTTTATCATTTCCGGAGTTATATGATGGTTATCCGCGATAACCTCAACAGTAAGCCGGTCATCGATCAATCCCAGCTCAACCAAACCTACATTTCTCACTCCGTCACGAATTGCCACAGTAGACATTGCACACCATAAATGGGTGCAATGGGAAAGCCCATTTTCGATTGCAGGCAGTATCGTATCTTTTTCACCGTCGTCATGTCCGCCGTGGACTTTAATGCCCGCACGTTTCAGATCAGCGGTCATTTTTGCCGCTCCATCCAGCTCCGGCGCAATGGTCACGGTTTTAACAACATCTTGATTTTCTATAATAAAGTCATATGAATCTTTTTCGGGGTTACGGAGATACTTCTCGTGTTGCGCTCCCTTGTTTTTATAGGAAAGATACGGTCCTTCGATGTGTGCACCAAGAACACGGCAGGGCAGATCCGATACTGCTTTATATTTTCTTACCATTTCCAGCATCCTGATAATTTGGTCCACAGGTGCCGTCACCGAGGTTGCTAAAATGGAGGTAGTGCCGTTTTCTCCGTGGAACCGGAGTGCTTTTTCAAAAGCCTCATCGGTGGCATCCATAAAATCACCGCCAAAGCCGCCGTGGGTATGGATATCCACGAAGCCGGGACAAACATAAAGTCCCGTGGCATCGATAATCTCCCCATCTGATTTATCTTCCACAATCAGACTTCCGGAAATATGCAGATCCTCTCCGTATTTGATTTGGTTCTCGCAAATAATATTGCCATTTTTTATGATCATATTTTCCACCCGTTATAGATTGGTTCCAAGGCTGCTTGACAGGCTTTATATCGAGCAAAAAGTCTTCTGTATTTTTCAGTATTTTCTGCAAATGGTTCTGTTGTCGAAAGAACCTTATTGCACGCAGTAACTGCATGCTCGGCATTTTGGAAAATACCTGCTGATATACCTGCCAGCATTGCACTACCGAAGGAAGAATCACTATGCTGCATCTGAACAAGCTTTATTCCCAGCGCATCCGACACCATTTGTCTCCAGAGGGGACTTTTTGCGCCGCCTCCAATAATTGCTGCTCTTTCCTCGTGGGGTATCTGCATTGCATCAAGGATTGTTTTACAATCGAGCATACTCATAGTGACACCTTCAAGTACAGCTCGGACGAAATGTGCTTTTGTATGAGATGCACGAATCCCCACAAAATCTGCGCAAAGATTGGGATTTGCATAGGGAGTAAGCTCACCGTTTAGGTAGGGATGGAAAATCAGGCCATCGCTTCCAATGGGTATTTTTCTGGCTTCTGCATTCAAAGAATCATAGTCGCCTCCGAAAACATCCCGGAACCATCTATAGGAAGCTGCGCAGGATTTTGTTCCCGTCCCCGGGTAGAATAGCCCTTCTTCGATGTGTGAATAATTTACTAGGTTCACATTGGGATACGGCTGGTCGGTAACAACACAAATTCTTCCGGCCGTGGCCAGCTTCAATGTCATTTGTCCTTTTTTGACTGCACCAGAGGCAAAAATCTCCATGGCTGTATCAGTGGTTCCGCAAATGACCGGTGTTCCGGCAGCCAGTCCGGTAAGCGCGGCTGCATCGATCGTTACTGAACCTACAACATCTGTCGGTTTTACAATCCTCGGCAATATAGCAATATCAATATCAAGGATACTGCAAAGTTCATTACTCCACTGCATTTTACCCACATCAAAGAGCATACTGCCCTCTGCCTCGATGTAGTCCGTTACATAGTCACCGGTAAGGATATGTCGAACATAATCCTTTGCAAAGAGAATCTTCTTAACACGCTTCCAATTATCAGGCTCATTGTTTTTGATCCACAAAAGCTGAGGCAGTGTCCAAATCGTTCCTGGAGCATGCAGTGCTTGCTTTTGGATAACATCGCTATACGCAGCCTTAAGAAAATTCACCTCGTCAATACTTCTTGTATCAGTCCAGTAGATGGCGGGACGAATGATATTATAGCACTCATCCATAATAACTGCGGTGTGTGTGGCTGCATCCAGTGCAACGCAGGCGATATCTGCGGGTGAAACACCGCTTTGATCCAAAACTGACCGAATGTTTTGGCAGGTTGCATTGACCCAATTTTGGGGGTCTTGCTCAACATATCCGTTTTGAGGGTAATAGGTTGGATACTCGGTTGTGCTGACAGCACAAATTTTTCCGTTTTCACAGAGTAGCGTTGCCTTGGATGCGCCGCCTCCAAAATCTATACCTAAAAGATATCTCATTTTATTCACCGCAGTTCTATCATTTTTTTGATTGCTTATTAGCGAATCCAATCGTGGATGGGGTCGTTGCTTCGGTTGAAGCCCTGATGATCTCCGGCCATCAGCCACAAAAAGTAGGTACGGTAACCTGGGACGGTAACGGTGGTGTGATAGCCGTAGGGAAGCTCCACCAACTCATCGTTCTTCACCCGGTAAGCTTCATCGATACTACCATCAGCGGTATAAAGGCATTGAATACCAAAGCCCTGCTTGGGGTCAAATAAAAAGTAGTAAATCTCTTCAGCAATGCACTCGGCGGGCATATTATCCTCATCGTGCTTATGGGGAGGAAAACCGGCCCAGTTGCCCTCGGTGCAGTAGGATTCACCAATCGTCAGCACCTTGGCATTGGAATTACCGTCAATAATAAAGCTGGTTTCCCGTTCAAAAGGTACCCGACCCAGCAACTTCAAAACCACATGATCCTCTCGCAACAGCTGTGGCTGGGTTTTCTCAGCCAGGGGCGTTGCACACACTGCAATTTTAATATGGTCAATAGCCTCAATCTCCAAATTCTGCTCAATGGGCATATAGAAGCTTTCCGCTTTGCGGTTTTCAAAAACAGAACTGCGGTTTCCTACATTTTCCCATTTTTCGCCGTTAACAAAGACGTTGCAATGTCCCTCCAGCATAATAAAGGCAGTTTCCTTGCCTTCAGTATAAAAGGGAATCGTTTCCCCGGCATCCAGCTCAATAATACCAAACTCCAGTCTATTCAGCGAGCACTTGCCAATTTGACAAATAGGGGTGTAGCCCTTGGTCGGAATATATGCTTTTTTATAATTCATAGCCCTTTTCCTCCAGAAATTGTTTTACAGTATCCATAGCAGGAACACTTTCTCTTGCCCCCACGCCGGTGCATTTGATTGCAGACACGGCGCTGGCAAAGCAACAGCACTGATAGGGCGTAAAGCCTTTTATCAACGCTGCGGCAAATGCACCGTGGAAAACATCTCCTGCACCATTGGTGTCCACAGCCTCCACACAGAAGGCGGGGTAGTGCACCAATTCTATGCCATCATAGAGCACACCGCCCAGCTCGCCCTGGGTAACAACAACAAACTGGGGATGATAACGATCAAAAAGTTCTTTAGCCGCATCGTCTGCGCAGGCACAGCCGGTGTGCTTTGTCGCAAATTCCTCAGAGGGAATCAAATAGTCTGTAAGGCAAAGTAATTCCTCTACGCCAGAGTATAGACCGCCGGCATCGTACAGCACCTTCACGCCGGCAGTTTTAGCAAGGCGTGCGCCCTCAACGGCCGTTTGCAGTTCGTTGCCGTCAACCATCAGAAGTTTTGCCTTTTCGATGGCCTGCTTCTGGTCCTGATTCAGCGACCACTTAGGCAAATCGCCGCGGTCAAAGACGCAGGTGCGGCTATGGCTGCTTTGGCTCAGCCAAATGGTGGATGTAAAGGAGCGGTGGCCTGCCTTTTTCACAATATGGCAGGTCTCAACACCGTATTTTTCAAAATCCTGCAATAAAAATTTGCCACCATTATCTTCAGCCAGTTGGCCAATGTATCCTGCGGATACGCCCAAGACCGCTGCCGTTACCAGCCCCGTAGCCACAGGACCACCGCCTGCCACCTTGGTGGACAGTGCCTGCAGCTTGGTGTCCTCTTTGGGATATTCAGGAACACTTACCAGAGTGTCCATCACGCAGGCGCCGATTCCGACAATGTTACTCATAATTACGCCTTTCCCTCTGCGCCCAGAAGCTTAATCTTGGAAAGCGCCAGCAATTTAATTGCCTCGATAGACTTTTTCATAAACAGGTCAATGGCTAAGCTGCGGTTTTCATCCTGCAGGGTTTCCAATGTGGCGTCAGCAAAGGCGCAGCACACATCGGTGCCAATGTTCATTTTCCGCACACCAGCAGCAACGGCGGCCTTTACCTGCTCATCGGGAATTCCGGAACCTCCGTGAAGCACCAGCGGAATTCCGCCCGTAGCCTTGCGAATCGCCTTTACCCGTTCGATATCCAGCTTCGGCTCCTTCTTATAATGGCCGTGTGCGTTTCCAATCAGCACAGCCAGGCAGCAAACGCCGGTGCGTTTTACGAATTCTGCTGCTTCCTCCGGATCGGTGAATTCGCCCATAGCATCGTCGTTGACACTGCCTACATGGCCAATCTCACCTTCCACGCCTACACCAATCTGACTGCACTGCTCTACCACAGCACGGGTGTGCCGGACATTTTCTTCAAAATCTGCATTGGAGCCATCGAACATAATACCCGTTGCACCCCAACGCAGGCTGCGGATGACCTCTGCATCTGCTGCGCCATGATCCAAATGGAAACACACGGGCACAGTTGCCTTTTTGGCAGCGGCAAGCATCGCGGGAGCTAGAAAATAGCCAACCTCCTGATTGATCAAGCGGGGGTATACCTGCATGATCACGGGGGATCTTGCTTCCTCCGCTGCGTCCAGCACGCCCATTACGGTTTCGGTGTTATACACATTAAAGGCAGGTACGGCGTAGTTGCCCTCTTCTGCTTTTTGAATGATTTCCTGCAATGTTACCAGCATAGTTTCCTCCTTACAAGATCAGGTCTTCAAGGGAGAGTATCTCCACTTGGGATTGCTCTACATTTTTCAGTGCGGTATACTCCGCTGCGCCTACCGCTACCATTGCGGTATAGCCTATACTCACAGCATTGTTGATCCGCCGACGGGATACCTGCAAAATCACATCGGGCATATACTGAGCCATAAGAATATCTCCAGCCCATACAGTTTCTGCTCCATGTAAAAGCATTTCCTGCAGGGATGCATAATTACTAATAACCGTTCTCGCCTCTTGTGTCTCACCCAAATCACGGGCAAGGGCATAGTGATCTTGAATGGTAACGGCTTTATCACTTTTCTTGCCGGCGAGCTTCCCGGAGGCCACCAAGCCTGCCAGATATGTGGTGTAGGTCTGCAACTTGGCGGAAACCTCAATGCCGTATTCCTTGTAGGTACGCAAAATCAGCTTTGCATCCACCGGTTCATAGACCACAACGGTCTCGTACTCGTTCATCACTGCGGCCGCCTTGGCCATCTGATTCTTGGCCTCCTGGGCTGCGCCGATCAGGAAATCCAGCTGCGCGCCGGAGGCAGGTTCTTCTGCCAGTACGGTAAATTCCACACCCGCCTTCTCCAGAACACGGATGGCCTTCACAGCCTGTTCCGGTGCTATATATACAGCATCCACACCCAGATACAGAAGCGTATCGGTCTTTTTGCTGTGCGCTGCAGCTGCTGCGGCAACTTCTGTGGGAACATCTGTTTTGCCGTAAGCATTACCAACGGATAAGCAGTTTTCCACCAACTCCGCAATATAAGAAGGCAGCTTACATTCCAAAGCAGCCTGCAGACGGGCTTCCTTAGTAAACATCACAGGATCCCAGCCGGTGGTGCAATCATAAACACAGGCCCCACAAGTGGCGCACTCATAAATATTATCAACAATATCGGAAAGATCGATTGCTTCCCGATTAACCAAGGAAATACCCAATGCGCGTGCGCGTGCCGTATTTCTCTCCTGACCGGTGGCATTGCCAACGGGGCAAATATGGTGGCACATCCAGCAGAAACGGCAGGAATCCACATGCTGTTTGCATTTTTCAGACATAATCATAGCAGTTACCTCCCTTTCTTACAGCCCCAGCTTAAAGGGATTCATAATCCCGTTGGGGTCAAGCTGCTTTTTAAGACCTTCCAGCACCTGCATTGCAGGACCATACTGTTCCTTTACATAGCGGCCCAGCTTGATGCCCACGCCGTGGTGGTCATTGACCACACCGCCGTTAGCAAGGGCTGCCCGAATACCGGTGGTCCAGATTTCCTGATGCAGCCGCAAAGCCTCCACGGGATCCTGCGGCACAAATTCCGGCTCCACGATGAACCGGTCATACATCATAGCACCCCACTCATACCAGTGAGAGAAGTGAGCGATAAACTTAGCAAAGGGGAATTTGGTTTCAATGGCTTCCTTCATTGCCCAGTAGATCTTTTCGATCTTATCATAAGGTGCGATGGTGTCCATAGTGCCAAACATCTGGGGAATGTCCATCATATGGCCGGGATAGAAGAAGGTAATCTTCTCCTTCCACCACTTTTCGCCGTACTCGCTGCCAAGGTCCTCTGCGCCGTACTTGGCAAAGGTGGAAAGCAGCAGTTTTTCCTCTACCTCAACCAGCTCCTTGCAGCCCTCAATGGCGATGTTCATAAATGCGCCCTTGCGCTCCACGCCAACGATCTTCTTAATGAGAGATGCGGTCTCAGCCTCGTCATAAAGACGCATAACGGAGGGCTTGAACTTCTGTAGCAGCTCACGGGAAGCCTGAAATGCGCCGTGCATATCCTGGAACAGGAAGCCACGGAAACGGCGCTCCTCCGGCTGGTCATATATGCGCAGCTGTGCTTTGGTGATGACGCCCAGCGTACCTTCCGAACCGATGAATATCTGGTTCAGGTCAGGACCGACAGCGTGCTTGGGTGCAGGAGATGTGTAGATGATGTCGCCGTTGGGCAGCACCACTTCCATCTGCAGGACCATATCGTCGATCTTGCCGTACTTGTTGGAGCAGACACCGATGCCGCGGTGCGCCAAGAAGCCACCCACGGTGGAACAGGTCAGGCTGGAGGGATAGTGCATAGTTGCCTTGCCAACCTCGTTGGCTGCCCACTCTACGTGCTTGTAGATCGTGCCGGTGCCGCACTCGATGTACATGCCCTCGGTGTTGACCTCATAGATTTGATTCATGCGCTTGGTATCCAGAATGATGCCGCCGCAAACGGGAAGCGCACCGCCCTGAGAGCCGCCGCCTGCGCCCCATGTGGTAACGGGGATCTTGTAGTAGTTGGCGATCTTCAGAACCTTGGAGGTTTCCTGTGCGTCCTTGGGGCACACAATGAAATCTGCCTCGGGCATCCGCTCACCACGGTCGACCCACATACGGGACAGCCAGTAGTAGTCAACGCTGTGAGACACCTTATCGATTTGTCGGATAGAGCAGTTCTCCTTGCCAACTGCGTCCTCCAGCTCTGTGAGAATCATTGAATGCAGAAATTTTGTCATTTGATAGGCCATATGTATTCTCCTTACTGTATTGATTTATCAACCTTTACTTAATAATTAGTGATAGCTGATCCTTATTTTTTATTCTACCACGATGCCAACAAAAGGAAAATGTCAAAAGGAACTATGTTTTTTGTAAAAAACGATACACAAGTGAAGCGAGTTATGCTATAATACCCATAGATAATTCAACGGAGGGACCCATATGGAATTTGTTTCTTTCGAAAAACTCTATAATACGAATTTTTCCCTCAGCGAGGTGCTGGCCAAGCCCCAGCATTGGGCAGGCCGCGGAAATGTATATAACGCGCTGGGCAAGCCGAAAATTTCCCATACGCTGCTCTGGTTCAAGAACTGCTCGGCCACCATCACGGATTCCCACGGAAATGTTCTGGAATTTGCGAAAAACCAGCTGGCCTATATGGCAAAAGGCTTGGAGTATGTGTTGGAATTTCACGACACCGACCCAGCCCGGGAGGACACGGTGGTAATCCACTTTCAAATGACCGATCGGCAGGGAAAGGACATTGCCGCCTCGCCCTACCCTATGGTATGCGTTTCCAATGTGGACTCCTCCTTGGCGCTGTCTATTGAACTTATGGTGCAGGAATGCAAAAACAACATCGTTTGCGTTCCCACCCTTTGCGGTGAGTTGTACAAAATCCTCGCTCTCATTTGTCAAAAACAAAAACGCAGAATCACCCGGGATAAATATGCCTGCATCCGACCCGGCATTCAGCTGCTGGAGCAGGACAGCGATTTGAATCTGTCGGAGATCGCCGCAAAATGCGGCGTCAGCGATTGCTATTTCCGGCGGCTGTTCCGGCAGTACAGCGGAGAAAGTCCCATCGAGTTCCGGCAGCGGCTAAGGATCGAACGGGCAAAGCAGCTACTGCTTTCCGACGAGCAATTTACCGTCAGCGAGGTGGCGCAGGAGCTGGGATTCACTGATGTCTACCACTTCAGCAAGACATTTAAAAAGTATTGCGGCGAATCCCCTAAAAAATACATGCAGAACATCAACTTGCAGCAAAACCCGGGCAACCAAACGCCAAAACTATGACCAACTTTTGACCAACAAAAGTTAGGTAAAACAAAACAACTGGTATAATAGCACTACATTTTGAATGCTAATATACCAGTAAACACTACATATCTACAAAGCCAAAAATCTCCCATCGAGTGGGAATAATACTAACTGAACACAGGATATCTACAGTAGCAGACAATGGTTTTCATTGTCTGCTACTATCTTTGTTGTGCAGTTATTATCCTATCAGCGCTACCGAGAACGGCGGCAGGGAGATCAACACATCTCTGCCGCCGTTTTCTTATTTATGCTCTTTCTTCAATCTTGCCTTCGCTTCTTCCACGGTTTCCCCGTCTTTAGTGAGGTAAGTCTCTACAAACTTATCTTCGATTTTGGTGTAACCGCCAACAACGCCTTGCTCGATTTTTTTGTATCCGACTACAACACCTTTTTCAATTTTCTTATAACCGCCGGTTACTGCTTCGGTGATTTTTTCATTTGCTTTTATGATTTTAGATTTAGCCATATCTGTATATTTTCCTCCGATCAGATTGATTCCGAGAAACAGCACAACAATCCAAACTGCTGTTCCAGTAAATATGTTTAATAATAAGATTTCCGCCGCTTCCATACCCGGAAAGGACACGAGCATTGATCTTTGCATTGTGTAAATGGAAGCGCACGCATCCGCCAGTGAAATATTTCGGAGTGTCTTTAATACGGGAGAAGCAGAACGCTTTGCTTTCACCATACCGATAATCGAAATGGTGATTTTGGTAAATGTGTATGTGGCAATGGTAATCATTACAATTTCGTGAAAGGCGGTACCTCTGTCCTTAACAGCAGACATTATATTCACGCCTACGATGCAGAAAGAAAGCACAACCAGTAAAATTCCCGTTATGCGCCGCGCAAAAAGCTCGGTATCATAATTGCCGCTTGCTTTTCGTTTAACCTGCAACACAGAAAATCTTGTAATTGCAAGCACGGTATAATACGCACCTACAGTAATAAACCACCACGAATGTGTAAGAAAACCTATGATACAGTTGCCGAACGCATAAGCAGCGTTAAATGCAAGACTTGTATAAGGACTTCTTACAAGATTTAATACTTTCATTTGATACCTTTAATCATCGGAATGAGCGCAATCAGCATAATGATGCCAAGCAGACCGACCAGTGTGCCCCAAATGATTTGCTGCCACACAAGGCACATACACATACCTACGCCCAGAACCAAAGCGGCAACAATGGCATATATGGTGCGGAATACATTTTTCCCATTCATCTTCGGCAGCTTTTTGTTTTCCATCTTGCACCAGATAAGCGCCGTAACCATACCAAGCACGATACCAATAGCGCCGAAAATCACACCTTCCGTAAAGGCATCCCATTCGGGCAGAAGCGCCATACACATACCCAGCGCGAAAAGCACACCACTTGCAGTTCCTAATATCAAAGCAACAAAACTACTCTTTTTCATTTTGAAATCTCCTTTCATTAAGCCAACACTTGTGTTTTTATTGCATTTATAGTATACTATTTCTGCTAAAGCAAAACAATCAACAGTCAATCGACAAGTGTTGGAATAATGGAGAATTGTAATGAACGTAAAGAACAATAAGCGGCGCAGGGAATCGCAAGAAAAAATCGAACGGGCGTTTATAGAGTTGCTGCAAACCCGTGAGATCAAGGACATTGCCGTTTCAGATCTTATTAAAATGACAGAATTGAACCGTAGCACTTTCTACGCAAACTACCTTGATATATTCGATCTTGCCGATAAAACGAGAGAAAAACTCGAAAATGATTTCAGTAATTTGTTTGCAGATTACAATTATTTCAACGAGCGTAGTGGTGCGCTTAAGATGTTTACGCATATCAAGGAAAATCAGATTTTCTATAAAACATATTTCAAACTGTGTTATGATGACAAACACCTGATTTCGATATATGATACAAGACGTTCTGAACAAGAACATATTGACAGCAACATCAAATATCATATTGAATTTTTTAGAAACGGTTTTAATGCCATTATCAAGTTATGGCTTGCAGGCGGTTGTCAGGAATCTCCCGAAGAAATGGCAGAGGTATTGAAATCAGAATACCGTGGCAGATAACGGTAAAATATGGATCATACAGATGTACGCGCTATTACAAGCGAAAATGCCTACCCTTTGGGTAGGCATTTTAAGCTTATTAAGACAGCACAAGAAACACGGCGGAAGTACTCTTTTCCCATACTCCCAATAATCCCCTGTTTGACTAT
>JAZQLG010000120.1:0-5735 GCA_045542575.1 Faecousia sp. | reverse complement strand
TTCACGCCACCGAAAAATTCATGATAGACTCTGCGAAACACATGCCCTGTAATGCCCTCCAATGGGGCAAATGCAATTTCCATGTTATCGTTTCTCCTCACTTATAGACAATATAGTCTCGCCATATAATCTTTCTCCAAGGTAATGGACGCAGTGCCTTCTTCAGCGTTCCATTGATATGGACTTTCGGAATAAGACGGATAAATACATTGCAGCTTCCTCTGCTGTCCGGTTACGAATACCCTGTGAAGGAAATGAATTTTACCGTCAATCTCCCCGGCCAAATTCAGGCCAAGCCTGCTTTTTCCAGCGGTTATCATAAGGCAAACATTGAAAAGGATCTGACGGTTACTGTAGAGGGTACTTCTGTGACCGGCACGGCCAACCTGGAACTGAAGGATCACGAAACCCTTGCCATGACACTCCCGGTGGAACAGGCCTGGTTTCCCAACGCACCATTGGAGTTTTTTGAATCCAATGTAGACGATGTGGCCATGGTGATCTGTGCGGTGCTGGCTCTGCTGTACTGGATCTTTTTCCTGCGGTCAATTCCGCCGAAACGGCGTTCTGCAGCCACTGCTCCGGAGGGGATCACCGCCGGCCAGCTGGGTGCAGTCATGACTTTGGGAAAAGCAGATCTGACACTGATGGTCTTTACCTGGGCTAAATTAGGCTATATTCAGATTGAAACCGGAAAGCGCCGGGTTTTGCTCCACAAACGCATGGACATGGGTAATGAACGCTCTGCTTTTGAGCAAAAATGCTTCCGCATGCTGTTTGGCAAGCGCAATGTGGTCAACACAAGCGCAGCCCGCTATCCCAGCTGTCAAAGAGCGGTTTCCAAAATGTCGCCGGGTCTGCATTCTCTGGTGAATCCCCGTTCCGGTAATCCCCGCCTGTTCCGGGCATTGGCTGCACTGATTGCTCTGTTTGGCGGCGTTTCCTTTGGTATTGCCATCACCCAGGAGGCAGTGATTCAAAGTATTTGGATATTTTTGACTGCATCCATTGGCCTTTTCTGCGGCTGGTATATGCAGGTCCCCATTCGGGAGATATTCTTAAGGAAGAGCCACAGAACCGTGATTGGTCAGCTTTTGACTGTGATCTGGTTGGTTATGGGCTTCATCTGCGGTCAGCCGCTGATCGCCATTGTGGTTATGCTTTCCCAGTGGGCTGCAGGCTTTATGGCCTTTTACTGTGGCCGCCGCACCGAGGCGGGCAGGCAGGACTATGCCCAAATTATGGGCCTGCGGCACTACCTGAAAACCGTCAGCAAGGAAGAGCTGAAGACTCTGCAGGAAAACGATCCGGAATATTTCCATTCCGTAGCCCCCTGGGCATTGGCATTGGGACTTTCCCACAGCTTTGCCCTTCGGTTTGGCAAGGATCGGATTCCCGAATGTCCCTATATCACAGCAGCACCGGGCAAAACCCACACGGCCTGGGAATGGAGCGAAACCATGTCCCGCACGATTTCTTTGATGAACCGCCGTGGCAGGCTTCGTCCCCTGGAGCATCTGGTGAAAAAATAATACGCACAAGCGGTTGCTTGTGCGTATTTCAGTCTGTCAAAGAACCCCGGTTTTCAAGTAGCGAAAACCGGGGTTCTTTGACAGACCGACACCCTTTGCCCAGCGGGCAAAAGGTGTTTCTCTCTTTTCGATAGAAATTGTGGAATCTACTCCCGGGAGAGTGGAGCTTTCCTTTGTAGATTGCAAAATGGGGAGAAATAGGGTATACTGAAAAGAAAAAGGAGGGACAGGCTATGGCATTATCCCCGGCGACTGTGCGCAGTCAGCTCAAAAGAATAAAGTCCGTAATGGCCAATCTCTCCGTGGAAGCCAACCGGAAGGGGCAGAGCCTGGCGGGAGAGCTGATGGAGCTGCGCCACCGGAAGGAAGTGATGGTAAAGAACCATTCCTTTTCCTGCTTTGAGGGCGCTTGGGTGATGCCCAGGGAGGAGCGCCGCCAAGGGGTTATTCTGTACCTGCACGGTGGCGGCTATGTGTATGGCGATTTGAAGTACGCCAAAGGCTTTGCCTCCACCTTAGCAGTCCACTGCGGTATGCGTGTGCTGTGTACCGGCTACCGCCTTGCTCCGGAGCATCCCTACCCGGCAGCCCTGGAGGATGCTTTGGAAAGCTATAGGTATCTGCTGGACAAAGGCTATGCCCCGGCCCAGATCGCCCTTTGCGGGGAAAGTGCGGGCGGCGGTCTGTGCTACAGCCTGTGCCTGAAGCTGAAGCAATTGGGCCTTGCCCAGCCGGGCGGCGTTATTGCCATTTCTCCCTGGGTGGACCTGACCGCTTCCGGCCCTTCCTATGAAGAAAATGCGGCAGTGGATCCCAGCCTGAGTATGGATCTGGTGCGCTTTTTTGCAAAGCAGTATGCCAGGGAGTATGAGGATCCCTTTGTTTCTCCTTTGTTTGGCGACCTGTCCCAGCTGCCTCCATCGCTGATTTTTGCGGCAAAAGAGGAGATCCTTCTAAGTGACTCCGTAAGCTTGCAGGAAAAGCTGGTTTCCCAGGGCTGTAAAAGCAAGCTGGTGGTAAAACCGGAGCGGTGGCACGCCTATGTGGTCTATGGCCTTAAAGAAGACGAAGAGGATTTTCGGCTTATCAACCATTTTTTGAATAAGACCATCGCTTCTGCAAAAATGCTGCGTTGGCTGCGGCTTGACAATGCGGCGAAGATCTATCCCGCCGCCAGAAGCAAAAACTGGAGCAATGTGTTCCGGGTGTCCGTCACCTTGAAAGAGGAGATCGACCCGGTGATCATGAAAAGCGCCTTGGATGTGACCCTGCGCCGCTTCCCCTCCATCAGCGCCAGGCTGCGCCGTGGCCTGTTTTGGTACTATTTGGAGCAACTGAAGGATGGACCGCCCATCAGCATCGAGCATAGCTATCCTCTGATCGGAATGGATAAAAAGCAGGTCAGAAAATGCGCCCTGCGGGTCATCGTCTATAAAAACCGCCTGGCATTGGAGCTGTTCCACGCCTTGACCGACGGCACCGGCGCAATGATCTTTCTGAAGAGCCTGACCGCAGAATATTTGCAGCAGGCCCATGGCATCCACATCCCGGCAGAGCAGGGAGTGCTGGGCCGCCTGGAATATCCCAGCAAAGAGGAGCTGGAGGACAGCTTCCAAAAATACGCAGGCCCGGTGGCCGCCAGCCGTGCTGAGAGCAATGCGTTCCACCTGCCCGGCACCCGGTGCGCCGACGGCTTTTTGCACCTGACCTGCTTCAAGCTAAGCGCCCGGGAGGCGCTGGATGCGGCCCACCGTTATGGTGTCAGCCTGACGGTGTTTCTGACGGCTGCGCTTATGCAGGCAATGCAAAACCTGCAAAACACCTGCTGCGGCAATCCCAGGCGCCGGAAGGCCATCAAGATCCTGATCCCGGTGAATTTGCGGAATCTGTTTCCCAGCAAGTCCATCCGGAACTTTGCTCTTTATACCACCCCGGAGATCGAACCCAGACAGGGCGAGTATACCTTCGACGAGATCTGCAAGGTGATCCACCACTGGATCGGCGTGGATGTGACAACCAAGAAAATGGCCGCCAAGATCGCCACCAATGTAAACAGCGAGCGGCTTTTGGCAGTCCGTCTTCTGCCTCTGTTTATCAAAAATCCCATTATGAAGCTGATCTATCAGATCACCGGAGAGCGCAAATCCTGCTTCTGTATGTCCAATTTGGGCAGCGTGAAGCTGCCGGAGGAAATGATGCCCTATGTGGAGCGGTTTGATTTCATCTTAGGCCCTCAGGCCACCACCCCCAATAACTGCGGTGTGCTGTCCTTTGGAGATACCCTGTATATCAATTTCATTCGCAATATTGAAGAGCCCTTCCTGGAGCAGGAATTTTTCCGTGTTCTGCAGCAGCAGGGGCTGAAGGCCTGCGTGGAAAGCAACAGAAAGGAGTAATGCTATGTACTGTATAAAATGCGGCGTAGAACTTGCAGACACAGAAAAGACCTGCCCTCTTTGCGGTACTGTGCCTTACCATCCCGAACTGAAGCGGCAGACAGCGGAGCCGCTGTATCCCCAGATGGTCTATCCTCAGCGGCAGCTTCGCCCTGCAGGCTGGCTGTTTTTTGCCACCTTCCTGTGCGTGATCTCCATCTTGGTGGCCTGCATCTGTGACCTGCATATTAACGATGCCATTACATGGTCCGGCTATGTGACAGGCGGCCTGCTTTTGCTGTATTCCGTGATCGTTCTGCCTTACTGGTTTCCCAAGCCAAATCCTGTTTTGCTGGTGCCCATCTGCTTTACTGTACTTGGATGCTACCTTCTGTATATCAGCTTAGCCACTGACGGCAGATGGTTTTTAAGCTTTGCCTTCCCGGTGGTGGGCGGCATTGGGCTGATCACCACCGCAATGGTGGTGCTGGTGAAATGCATCGGCAAGGGGCATTTCTTCATCATCGGCGGCGGCGTGATCGCCTACGGCTGCTTTATGATGCTGGTGGAGTTTTTTATCCACATCACATTCCATAAGCCTATGATCTTCTGGTCGCTGTTCCCCTTGGGCGTTTTGTGCCTGTTTGGCCTGTTTTTGCTGACCGTGGGGATCATCAAACCCCTGCGTAACTACCTTGCCCAAAAGCTGTTTTTCTGAAATTTGACTTTTTTCTGAAAAAGACTTGACAAACCCTGTGTTCTTCGTTATAATGGCAAGGCTTTGGACGATTAGCTCAGCTGGCTAGAGCATCCGCTTGACGTGCGGAAGGTCATAGGTTCGAGTCCTATATCGTCCACCATGAAAACACCGTAATTGTGATACCACAATTACGGTGTTTTCAGCTATATTCGCCTTCGGCGAGCTAAATTTGCGTTGCAAGCTAAATTGGCTATCGCCAGCTAAATTGCCTGCGGGCAGCTGGGGCGAATATAATTTAGCTGTTGCAAAGCAACAATTTAGCTATGAAATAATTTCGCTGCCGCCGTAAGGCGGCAATTTAGCTAATGACAATCTTTCAAATTTGTGATAAGCTTATTGCAAAGGAGTTGATCTAAATGGCAGAAAGCATTATGTTGGATAAAGCAAAAGACTTTGCAGTCAATATCGTCAATCTTTGTAAGTTTATAAAAGAAACCAAACGAGAATCTGTGCTGACGAATCAACTTCTGCGTTCCGGCACATCCATCGGCGCCAATATTCACGAATCCAAATATGCCCACGGGACAGCAGACTTTATCGCAAAAATGCAGATTGCTTTAAAAGAATGCTACGAGTCAGAATACTGGCTGGAACTGCTTAACCGCACTGGCTACATACCCGACGAGCAATACAAGCCCCTCCAAAACGACTGCGGTTCGATCCGCAGGATGCTGATCGCCTCCATTAACACCACAAAAACAAATCAATAACCAACCAGTGCCGGGATGTTTGTATCCCGGCACTTTTTGCTTTACAAATGGTAAAAAATGCTTTATACTGATTATGCCAAACTAACTTAATAGATGTGAAATTGGGCGTATTTTCTTTTGGTGAAACTACGCTGATTTTGCCATACTTAAATTTTGAATTTGATAAAAACGCAAATTCCATCGATTTGAGTATGGCTACGTCCGTTTCACATTGAGTTAGTTTGGCGACTATCGGAGTTTGCGTTTTTTGTGCGGCTGCTTCGGTAGCCGCACTTTTTATTTTTAGGAGGAAAAAGAAAGATGAAAAAAGTTTTATCCGCACTAATGGTTGCGGTGATGCTGATCGGAATGTTACCTA
>JAZQLG010000119.1:0-27413 GCA_045542575.1 Faecousia sp. | reverse complement strand
CGCTGTCAGCGGCGAAAAGGTGTTCGCGATCTACAATGCAAACCTGACCGAGTTCAACCGTGTGGTCTTTAACTGCACCACCGGCGATCTGCTTGTGGATGATTTTAAGATCTATTTGGGTGAGATTGAGGGAGAAGAGCCGGAAGCGCCTACTGAACCCAGTGCGCCTACAGTGCCCAGCGAACCCGGAGAAGACATATTTGAAGATTGTAGCGACGATTTCAGCACCTTCGCTCCCGTAGTGAGCACCAGCGCGCCCTTGGTAAATACCTGGTGGATCAGCGCAGCCGAGAATGCCACACTGCAGGAAGGCGCAAGCAACGTTCAGGTCACAAGTGACCTACGGTACCAGATCCCTGCAGGTATTACCCAGGATTATACTTTGGAGTTTAAGTATCAGCTGCCCAGCGGCAGCAGAGCCGAATTGCGGCTGGGTACAGGGCTTGAATCCGATAAGCTCCAAGCACATCTGACCTTCAGCGGCGGTGACAGCTCCACCGGTGACAGAGCAAAGATCAATGAAGCGGGCAATGTCATCTTTGGCGGCGAAGGTGCATGGCATACCGTTAAATTGGTAGTAAGTAATACCAATAAGACCTTTGAAATGTATGTAGACGGCCAGCAGTGTGCCGTAAGCGCGTCTACAGCGTTTGCATTCTACAAGGACATTACCACTTTGAATCGGATCACCTTCCGGCACGTGTCCGGCGACGGCAAGATGGTCGTTGATGATGTTAAGCTCTATGCGGGCCAGACCGATTATCTCAATGATAATTTTGATACCTTTGCACCTGCAGTGGGCGCAGCTGTCCCCACGGAAAACAGCTGGTGGGTCAGTGCTTCCGGCAATGTGGCTTGGCAGGCAACTACCGATCATCTCCAGGTGAAGAACCTGCGGTATCTGATCCCCGGCGGTATTACTGAGAACTATACGGTGGAATTCATGTACCAGCTGCCCAGTGGTAGCTTTGCTGACCTGAAGATGGGCACAAGTGTGGAATCCAACACCCTTCAGGTGAATCTGCGCCTTACCGGCGGTACCGATACCTTGGCCGACCGTGTGAAGGTAGGCGATGTGGGAAGCAACATCTTCGGCGGCATAGGCCAATGGCATAAGATCCAGATCGCGGTCAGCAATACGGATAAGACCTTTAAGCTATATGTGGATGGCTATCCTTGCGCTGTAGGCTCTGCAACAGAGTTTGATTTCTATAGGGACATTACTACGCTGAACAGAATTACCTTTGACTGCACCTCCGGCGATCTGCGTCTGGATGACTTTAAGCTCTATCTTGGCGAGCCTGAGGTGGAGCCGCTGCCTGAAGATATCAACTATAGCGACAGCTTCAGCGCCTTTGACCCCACGGTCGGCACTGCCGGTCCTAAGGAAAATGGCTGGTGGGTCGGTACAGCAGACGGTGCAAAGCTGACAAACAATGGCAATGTTCTGGCTAAGGATCTGCGGTTCTACATTCCCTGGGGCATTACCAAGGACTATACCATCGAGTTTAAGTACCAGCTGCCCAAGGGCAGTACTGCCAACCTGAAGATCGGTTCCGGTCTTGAGAGCGATAAGCTGCAGATGTATATGAGCTTCCGTGGCGCGGACAAAACAGCCAGTGACCGGGCAGGCTACTATGACGGTACCACCCATAATTCCGCTATTTTCAGCGGAGAAGGTGCCTGGCATACAGTCAAGCTGGTGGTAAGCAATACGAAGAAGACTTACCGGATGTATGTGGACGATTGCCGGATCGTGGCCACTAACGGCAATATGGTGCTTGGCTTCTACCGGGATATCACAGAGCTCAAGCGCATCACCTTCACAAGCACCAATGGCGACCTGCGCATTGACGATTTCAAGGTCTATACCGGCGGCTCCGAGCACGCTTACGATCCGGAGTTGGCGGCCGAAAGCTTTGCAGCACCCTTGATCTATGAGCAGACCTTCGATTCCTGGGCTACCGGCCAATTTAAGAGCGGTAAGAATCTGCGGTGGACCTCCTCCTGGGCGCCCGGCAAGGGTACTATGATCACAACAGAGCCTTACAATGGCGGTAAGATCCTGCGATTCTTCCAGGAAGAAGAGCCTGCATCCTATGCGACGGTGACGTATACCTTTGCAAGACCCATCACAACGGACTTTACAGTGGAATTCCGGTTCAGACAGCCCGGAGACAAAGCCAATCCTGTTGGCGCTCAGCTGAGCCTGCAACCTACCTCCGGTGGCTATGCAGCTGCCGGTCCGGATCTGCGCCTGGTGCACAACATGGATGTGAATACCATGAATGGCTATAATATGACCCTGAGCGACACGGAGGAAGATGGCTGGAATGTGATCCATGTTTATGTGAACATGAAGGACAGAACCTATGATGTTTACGGAAACGGCATTCCCATGGAAGAAGGCATCCCCTTCAGAAACACAGCAACATCTTCTTTCTCAAAGCTCATTATCGGACATACAGTTGCCATTGGCGGCGTTACAGAGTACGACTACATCCGCATCTGGCAGGGTCAGCACATCGTATATGACGGAGCCAAGGAAGAAGAAGTGGTGGATGGCTTTGATAAGTTCGATCCTTCCGTCGTGGCAGATCGGCAGGCTATTCCCAGCAACTATTCCGATGTAAACCTCTCCACCCGTAATATCCGGTCTGATGGCTACAAGGGCCACGAAGGCTCTCTGGATATCCTGAAGCAGTTTATGGTCACCCAGGACAAGTGGATCTATGCCACCAACCCCACCATCGTGGAAAGAGTAACACAGATGGGTATCAATGTTCAGCTGGCCCAGTCTCCCAACTCCGTCAGCGTGCAGGGCGTAGACACGGATGCCAAGTTCTACGACGGAACGGAATTTGCTTTTGCATGGCTGCCTGCAGCATCAAATAGCACTGCATGCTTGAATAACCCCGCAGCCTTCCAGAAGCTTCTGGAAAACGGCAAAATGGCTGTGGAATCCGGCGCCCGTTCTATTCAAACGGACGACGCCATGTTCAACTACGAGTACTATAAGACCGGCGGCTGCTTCTGCCAGTACTGTATGACCAAGTTCACAGATTATCTGATGACTGCGTACACGGCCGAAGAGCTGGCGAAAAAGGCACCTGGTGTGACCATCAATCAGTATTTCAATTACCGCACCTATCTGGAAAATACCTATGGATGGACCACCACTGCCCAGTACACAAGCAACAGAACCAAGAGCCCCCTGGAAAAGTACTTCGAGGAATTCCAGCGCCTGACCACGATTAACTATCATACTTATATGAATGAGTATCTGAACAGCCTGGGCTATGGTGATATTTCTTATTCTGCAAACATAAAGTCCCTGGCCTGGGGCCTGGGCGCTGCGGATAAGATCAATCTGTATTACTCGCTGTTCGACGGCTCCATGCCTGAAACAAGCTCCAGTCAGCTGACGAAGGAAAACATGGTGACCGCGTCTTACCTGGAAACCGCATTGGGCAGAGACATGGTTTGGGGCGCGATCCCTTACGGCAACTACCTGACCAAGCTGCGGACTGCGGCGGCCCGTTCCTATGCCCTTGGCGTGCAGATCCTGATCCCGTGGGATACCTATAACAGCACTCCGGAGCGTGCCTGGTGTACCGTGGATGAGGTGGGCGACCTGTTCCACTTTGTCCGTCAGTATCCCTACCTCTTTGATGACTATGAGGCACCTGCCATCGTTGGCGTGGTTATGAATATGGACGCCATGACCTACAGCAACTTCCCGTCCATCACCAACCCCTTGTTTAATGCCGGAATTCCCTTTAAGCTGCTGCCTACTATGACCAGAGATAAGGATCTGAACTTTACCTTTGATGCAGCCGAAGTGGAGGGACTGGAGTACATCTGGGCATATACCGCCCTTAAGGGATTGCCGGATGATTTGCAGCAGGCAGTAACGGACAGCGGCGCAGAACAGATCCCTCTGTATCCGCTTGTTGCCCAAAAGGAAGCCCTGCGTTTTGCCTGGGTGGAAAACGGTACAGATACCCTGTATACCTCTGTACGCAGCTACAAGGGCCAGGTCGGTGCACCTACTTCCGTGCATGTGATCAACGATACCGGTGAAGCCATCAGCAATACTGTAGTGGGCATCAACCGTAAGTATCTGCCCGAGGGCGAGTATGAGGTGGTTCTCTACAGACCCGGCTATGACCCCATGGTAATGGATGTGACCGAGGGCGAGAAGAGGGTCGAAGCAGAAGTGTCTGATAAGATCAAGCTTGGGGACAAGAAGGTTGAGCTGACCGCTAAGGTTTCCGGCACGGTTTCCTCTTATGTGACGGTTACCGTTCCTGAGATGGTCGAGTGGTCCATCCTGCACATCGTTCCCAAGGATACCACCGAGGGCGTGGGTGAATTCCAGGTCTCTGACGGTTGGTCCGGCCTGAGCCTGGGTACCGGTTTGGCTGTGGATGATGTGATCGCCCAGAACGGTGCTGATGCATTCACCCTGACCACCAGCTACCTTGGCATGAATGTCCGCACCGAAAATGACAAGACCGGCAGCCAGGATATGATGCCCTTCGTTTATAAGAATGTGAATCTGTCAAAGGTGGCGGATTATTCCCTGGAAGGCAAGGTATCGGCTAATAGCAACAGCGGTATTATGGTGCGTGAGTTCCCTGCCTCTAACGCAAGATTTGTGGCTCTGTATGTGGATGGCGGCAAGCTGATGGCTGCTGTAAGAACCACAGACAACAAGGCTGTTTTCTACCGTGAGATTATGGATGTTACTGAGGATGTATATCTGAAGATCGTCAAGAACGGCGCGGCCTTCCAGTTCTATGCAAGTAATGACGGCGCAACCTGGGGCGAAATGCTCATCTCCGTGAATATCATTCTGGAGGATCCTTTGGCCGGTGTGTTTGCCTTCAGCGGCGACGGCGAGGCTGCAACTGCTACGATTACCGATGTGAAGCTGACAAACCTGGGTATCAACGAAAATGAAGTGCTGGGCGAACCCACCATCAATGCAGACGAAAAGGTCTATGTGGGCGACAAGAATAAGCTGAGCATAACCAGCATTACCGAATCCGGCTTGATCCTGTCTGATGTGGACTTTGAGACTGTGACCTACACCTCCTCCAATGAATCCGTTCTTACCATCGATGCGGATAACAAGCTGATCGGCTTGACCGACGGAGAGGCAGTACTCAGCGTCACCGCCACGGTTGGTAAGCATACCGTGACAGCGCAGATGACCATTACGGTGGCCAGCGGCGGCAAAATGATCGTTGATGAGGGCTTTGAACAGTGGACCCCGGAGACTGCCTCCACCAACTGGTCGCTTACGCCTGCGGCTTCCAGCACATCCAATACCTATTACTTCAGCGCATCTATGCCCAGTGATACAGATAGAGCTCTGGGTATCAGTGACTACTCGATCTATCAGGCGGTATGTAGCTATGCGCTGGATGAAGTGGTGACACGGAATTACTCGGTGGAATTTGATTACTATATCGAGACAGAGCTTGAGAAGTCCCAGGTCGCAAACCTCAATACCTTCTATCTGGCCAACTCCGCCGGTCAGTATCAGACCTGTCTGTTCTACGAGAGAGGATATTTCAAGTTCTTTGATAACACCTTGTGGCACAATCTGGCTGAAGTGGATGTAAATCAGTGGGTACACATCAAGATCGATGTTGATTTTGATCAGCAGACCAATGTGTTTACGATTACTGACAGCAAGGGCGTAACGTCCACCGCCTCCTTTGCCTTCAGAAACGCATCGACGGATACCGTATCTCTGAGAATGACTACCAATACCACAACACAAGGTATAACTGTCTATTACAACAATCTGAAGATGTATCTGACCGGCAATTGATTTTAAACCGATATAGGGGGAACACTTGTTCCCCCTATATTGATAGTTAGGGTGTGCATTATGAAAAAAGAGATTTTTATTACCCATTACCTGGCAGAAAAGATCCAGTATTTTGGCACCCATAGAACCGCCGATGCCATCCATTACAAAAATCCATGCATTGGATATGTGGTGGAAGGAAGCGCAGAGTATATATGTGACGGTAAAAAGTATTTGTTGGAAAAGGGCGATTTGGTCTATATCCCGAAAAAATCAAAATGTATTTCCCTTTGGAAAGGCGATCCGGATATTGTTTTCTATTCCATCAATTTCGATCATCTTTATGCTGAGGATATGGAACTGATCGATCTTCAGGTAGTCAGAGGCATAGATGGCAGCTATTTTGAAAATATGGTGCTTTTTATGAAGGAGCACTATATGAAGAGTCTTGGCTGGTTTTATATGCTTTTGGATGATTTGCTGCCCTTGTTGAAGAAAAATGAGTATAAAAGGACAAGCGCTGTCAGATTTGCGGTAAATTACCTGGAAGAAAACTATATGGCAAAGATCAGCGCCGAAAAGCTGGCTGGAATGTGCAATTTGAGTGTTTCCCGATTTTATGCCCATTTTAAGGATGAGATGGGATGTACCCCTGTGGAATATAAGAACAATTTGCTGATACAGCAAGCGGCGAATTTGCTGCTGCATCATGGATTATCTGTAGAGGAAACTGCCGAACGTTTGGAATTTTCCTCCGCTGCTTATTTCAGAAGACTGTTTAAGAAGTTGACCGGAAAGCTGCCCAGAGAATTGAAAAAATGACTTTTTATGAGGGATAGCCATGGATATCATACAGGAAAAAACACAGACCCAAGTTTCTGCAATAACCAGACAGTATATAAAGCCCTTTTCTGCTTTGCACTGGCATTATAATTATGAAATATGCCAGGTGCTGGATAACAAAATGCGGTTTATGGTGGATGGTATAACCGTAGAGGCAAAAGTCGGCGATATAGTGGTTGTTGAAGAAAATGTGGTGCATCAATTTTTGGCGGTCCATGGGAAAGCTCATATCCGTATCATTCAGTTTTCTTCTAAGATCCTGCTTGAGGCCGGTATTCCCATTAAAGGCTGCAGAGTCCATATACCTGCAGAGGAGATCGAAAAGTTTCCGGGGCTTGGACAGCAATTAAATATGCTCCTGGAAACCATAGAAAACGAGGGCAATGTAGGAAATAACCAATCCAACTATTATCAAAAATGTATGGTATCAGCGTTATATTGTCTGTTGGTACGAAGCTTTGGCGAGGAACGGAGTAAAGAGTATTCCGAAACGCAAAAAGATTTTTTGCGGATATTGGATTATGTGAATATCCATTACGAAGAGAATATCAATGTTAAGATATTGGCAGAGGAGCTTTTTATGTACAGAGGAAGAGTTTCCGCTCTCTTTAAAAAGTATTCCAATATGAGCTTAAATGAATATGTATATTCTCTGCGGATAAAAAAGGCCAACGAGTTTATGGAGCAGGGCAGTAGTATTATTGAAGCGGCGCTGCAAAGTGGCTTTCAAAATGTGCGGACTTTTAACCGTATTTTTAAGAAAACGGTGGGGATTACACCCACAGAATATAAGAAAAAGTACGGCTGCATAAATTGAGATGCTGAACCAATAATCAAAAATAACACCCCATTTGTCTTTTTGACAAATGGGGTGTTATTTACATTCTGTTTATACGATGCGCACGCTGGCGCGCTTGGATACTTTGTCCAGGATCTCCTTGTAGGGCTTGTCGCATTCCCACAGCATTTGGGCGCAGAGCGTTTCCGAGAACCACATACCGCCGGTAAGCTGGCCTGCCATACCGATCATAAAATTGCCTTTACAATTTTCGTAAATATGCCGGGTCATCTTGTAAGCATACATGCCGTTCTGGATCCACTCACTTTGGAATTTTCTCCAGGTGGGCTGCAGCAGATCAAGATCGTTCTGCGCGGTTTTTTCAGTCATTCTTCCCATGACATAAGGGCCGCTCTGGTGGGCAAAATCGAACCAGTCCATAACAGTCTGACCTTTGTAAAGCACACCGTCGCCGTTATTGTCACGTAAGTTTAGAATTTCCGTTGTGAAGTCCAACGCCTTCTCAAAATCCTCTTCCGTTTCCGGGTAGGGGCGGTAGCTGTAGGGGAATGCGCCGCAATCTTCCCAAATAATGTTGACTCTGCTATCGATCCCTTTCATAATATCCATCCGCTTTGTAACGGAGGATGCGTGCAGACCGAACTGAATGGTGAGGTTCGGGTGCTTTGCCAGGAGGATGCCGGCAGTTTCGTTTACGAAATCTACTACTACCTCTGCGATGAGTCGACCGCCCAGGTATTCGTCCTTGAACTCGGTGAAGGACTGGAAATAAATGCCGTCTGCTTGGGTATCGGCGTATACTTCCTCATATTCTTTTACAGCGGCGTCTCTGATGCCGTCAATAACGGCCTGGTTGGAAAGATCCAATTTTTCTGCGCCCAGCCAGCCCCAGGAATAGCCGAGATATACAGCGATGCCGTATTCGTGAGCCTCACGGATCACATCGGCAATGTTAATGGGCAGAAAACCATTCCACAGGATCAATGCGTTCAGCTTCAACCGGGCCATATCGGCAATATAGCTTTCATAATTGTTGATGTTGTGACCCCAGGTGAAGATGCTTCTGGTCTTGATTGCGGGGGCGGAAGCATTGTAATACTCCGGGAGCTTTTGCTCAAACACCCGGGTGCCGTGCTTGAACCAACTGCGATCCGGTGCGGCCTTGGAGAAATAATCGTCGACGAAATCTACCGCACCGTAAAACACCTCTCTGGGATGGTGTGCTGTGATCAGCACCAGCTGGTGATCCTCCAGGTCAGGATTATCCATTACCTTAACCACGTAGCCATCTTCCGGGATCTCGGAAGCAGCGATGTGTTTTTGAATCAGCGGGTTTTCGGAATATACGCCGACAATGACTGCGTTTTTATCAACTACGGCCTTGGTTACATGCTCACAGGCCAAAACGTGATACACATAAACATTGGGATCTCTCAGGATCTGCTCGCCCATTTCCCGGTAAATTAGCTCCACAGCTTTCTTTTCAGCACCGGAATAATCAGAATAAATAAGCTTCCAATTACGTTTATCCATTATGCGGATACCCCCTTGTAAAATTTAAATAAGGATATTATAATTATAGCGAAGAATTCTTCTTTATTCTATATAAAAATTGACTATAATTATAAAAATAATGAACAGGAGGGTACATATGTACAGGGATGAATTTAAAAGCCGGTACGCATCCATCCCCATTGCTACCTTTTCCCGCCGCAATAGCCGTCACTCGCTTAAAGAGAATCATACCACCCTTTCCCATATGCACAGGGAAATGGAGGTGCTGGCCATCATCAGCGGCACGGCCACATTCCATATTGATTCTCATGTTTATGATGTGAAGCCGGGTGATATTCTGATCATTTCGCCCTTCGTGCTGCACAATGCCACCATATACGCAGGTAAGGAATTTGAGCATTACTGCCTGTGCTTTGATTTAAATATGATCCCCAACAAAAAGCTGTGTGATGCATTGGAATCCAGGAGGAAACGGGTGCATAGCCTGCTGCGGGATAGTGTGATCTCCCGGCTACTGTTTAACCATATTGAACAGGTCTTCCAGATCCACTCGAAACAAAACAAAGGCTGGGAACTTCAGACTACCGGCCATCTGTCGCTGATGATGGGGCTGCTGGAAGAATATGAATGCCTCTGCGATGTGGGCAATAATGGGGCGGATGATATCAATTGGCGCATCATTGATTACATCGATAATCATTACGACAAAAACATATCATCTGCCAGTATCGCGAAGGCGTTGTTTATCAGCAATAGCTATTTTTGCAGAGTATTTAAAAGAAACTTTGGCTGCCATTTTCAGCAGTATCTTTGCTTATATCGAATGGAAAAAGCAAAGAGGCTTCTGCGGACAACGCAGAAGCCTATTGCAGATATCGCAATGGAAACGGGCTTTAGCAGCTTCAGCTACTTTAGCAAGATGTTCAAAGCCCAATTGCAGATGACGCCTTCGGAATATCGCAAAAGTGCGTTATTTTAGAGCGTCGATGGTGGCCCGGATATCCCACTGGTGGGCATCCAGGGCCTCGATGGCGGTGCTTTCGGAAACCTTTGTCACATCCGTAACAATGTTAATGATGCGCTGGCGCAGCTTTTCGTTGGAGGGTTTCAGATTGATCATCAGGTTTTCGTATACATAACCGTTTTTGACCATAGCGCAGGTGGAAAGCATATTCAGGATCAGCTTCTGCGAAGTGCCTGCTTTCATGCGGGTAGAGCCGGTGATCACCTCTGGGCCGGTATCCGGGCTGATGGAGATATCCGCCAGTTGGTCCAGCTTGCTGCCCTTATTGGAAGTGATGCCGATGGTGGTGCAGCCCAAAGACTTTGCATAGCTCAGGGCCTGTAGCACATAGGAAGCGCCACCGGCAGCGGAGATGCCGATCACCACATCTTTTCCGGTCAGGTTGTGATTTTTCAGATCCTCCACGCCGCAGGTGCCGATGTCCTCCACCTTTTCCTGGGCGCTTCTTAAGCAGGAGTCGCCGCCGGCGATTAGGCCAACGAACATATCCTTGGAAACACCGTAAGTAGGGGGGCATTCTGCGGCATCTGCAACCGCCAAGCGGCCGGAGGTACCTGCGCCCATGGCAAACATTCTTCCGCCGTTTTTCAGGGCCTCGGCAAGAGCATCCACCGCTTTTCCAATGGAGGCAAGCTCGTTTTCTACAGCAAGCACTGCGTTTTTGTTTTCTTCGTTGATCACCTGAAGCATTTCCAGTGTGTTCATTTTATCAATGTGGGTCGTCTTGGGGTTGCGCATTTCCGTTCTCAGCATAGTTTTTCCTCCTGTTTGACGATGTAATGGCTGCTGTCGGTTACCGCGGAAAGCAGCTCTAAAGGTAGGATGCCCATGGTCCAGCCGGCCATAATGCAGTAGGGCCCCCAAAGGGCTTCTACATTTAATCCGTAGTATTCCCAGCGTGTTACATCGAAAGCTCGCATCCAGCCGCCGTTGTATTTTTTATTGGGGTGGGAGATTTGTATTCTGGTGATGTAGTCCAGCACTTTTTGCAGCATTTCTCGGGCTTGGTCCATATGTACGTTCTCGGTATGCTTTGCCTGGGTAAGGGAGGACAAGGCCATCAGCAGATTGCTGATGCCGTACAGCTGGTCAGAGATCTTCTCATCTTCCCAAGGCGCGTTTACACCGTTTTCACCGCCAAAACCGGAGCTGCCGTATTTAGCGTAGGACAGATTGTCCTCCACATAAACTGCGCCGTTATTAAGCTGAATGTTCTGAAGGTAATCCAGCAACCGGTTGATCATATCAGAATGGTCAGCCAGGCCGCTATCTTGTACGGCAGCCAAAAGCATTAAGAATCGGGCATAGCGGATGCTGGTGGTGTGGCCGTAATAAGAGAAATCGGGGAATATTCCGCAGAGCCTATCTGCCAGCGTTGCACAGGCCTGGCTGTATTTGCTATCTGAAAACAGCTTGGATGCCATTACCAGGAATATACCCACTTCACCGCTGACAGCAGGGGTGCGGGAATAATAGTCATCATTAAACTTGTCCAGATTAGGATCATTGTAGTAACACAGCTGCGGGCCTCGCATAAATCCATTTTCGTGGAACCAATTTAAGAAACCGTCTGCCAGCAGCCTGATCTGCGATAGGTATTTCTCTTCTCCGGTCAGCCGGTACATATTGACCAAGGAGATACCGCACCGGCCGCAGTCGATGGTGTACAGGTCAGTAGGACCATAGGAGTAAAGAAACCATTTGAAAAGTCCTTTGAAAGCACCTTCTGTAATTTGCGATTGATCTGCGTAGTAATCAAATATGGTCTTTCCAGTTTCTTTCCAGGTGGTATCACCAAAATGGCAGCCTGCTTCATATACCAACCAGCCGGTATACATTCCTGCATCCACGCGGTGGCTTTCATTCAGCCAGCCGCCGGAGGAGGTGATGAGTTCCACAGAATAATTTTCCTGGATGATGTTGCTGTCAAAATGCCATTGGACGGCTTTTTTTACTGCGTTTTCATAACAGGATGTTCTGTTGTAAGCTTCCAGCGTATCTTCCGGGGACATTTGGGTTTTAAGCTTCTGATAAGTGCTTATAAAGGCTGCCTCTACTATAACTTGATCCACGCTCAATAGATTTGCGAACAGATAACCGAAAAACTTGCGATAACGGTAATAGGGCAGCATGGTGATGCCGTCGAAGTTGGAAAAGGAGATTAGGGATGCATACAGCCCTTCGCTGCGGAACAGGATGGGGCGGTCTTTGTCTGTGTCATCCTGGGTGTTGACTACACCGATATGCCGACCTAAACGCATTAGCACTTCAGCGTCTTGGGGCTCGTAGCCGGGACGGTTTGCACTCGGAATCACAGAGTTTGCAGGCAAATACCGGTGCTGTCTTGCTTGGAAAATGGCTTTTTCGCCGAAGTAATCCAGCAAGCTGCCGCAGCAAGTGAGCACTTCGCTGACAATGGGAGTCAGCGAAGTTTCTATTTCGTAGCAAACGATTCGCCCCTGATAAGCGCCTACAGACATATAGTTTTCCAGGTAAATCTTTACGCCGCTTTTCTTCAGTTCACCCAGACGGGTCATATTCTGGAAGTTTAAGGTTTCGATGCAGTTGCCGTTTTCCGGCAGAAAAATGCATACATCGCAGGCGCTAATATCCTGCAGAGCTTGCTGCATGGAATCAAATTCCAGAAGGGTTATGTTACCGCATCTTTTCAGAAAGTTTCTGAACAAAACGCTTCCGCCTGATATTTTAACGGTCATACAGATACCTCCTGTTACTCGGTGGTGCCGGCAGCAACGCAGCGGTTAAAGTATTTGGTGATAGCCATGGGATTGGAGATGGCTTTGCCGATCACCATACCGTCAATGCCCATTGCAAAAGCTTTTTTCACATCTTCGCCTCTCCAAAAGCGGCCTTCTGCAATAACGGCGCAGGGAAGCTTCCGGGAAAGGATATCCTCCAGCAGGGCAAAATTCGGCGTGTAGAGCTCGTCGTCTGTGTGCAGTGCACCGGGAATGTAGCCGGCTAAAGTGGTGGAAATGGCATCTGCACCGGCCTCGGCAGCGGCAACAGCTTCCTCGACGGTGCTGATGTCTGCCATAACCTGCAGACCCAGTTTTACGTGGATTTCCCGGATCAGCTCGGCGGTATCCTGCTTAATAGCGCTGGGGTAGAAGGTGCCATCCAAGGCAATGATGTCAGCGCCTGCTGCGGCAATTGCTGCAGCGCCTGCAAAATCAGGGGTGATCACGGTGCGGCCTGTTTCGTCCTTGCGCTTGTCGATACCGATAATGGGAATAGAAACTTTTTTGCGGATTGCTGTAATATCCTCTACGCCGTTGGCACGGATGGCCTTTGCACCGCCCAGTTCAGCGGCCTGGGCCATTACTGCCAGCAACTCGGAATCCCGGAAAGGATTTCCTTCCAATGCCTGACAGGATACGATTAAACCTTTAACAAACATACTTTATCCTCCTATAGTTGATTCAGCAGTTATCTGCCAACGCTTCTGCAATGATCTGTGTTCCGCGGATCACCCCGTCCGGGATGTAATGAAATGCGGAAATATCAAATTGATCCCGTAATGCTTCTTCAAAGCTTGCCTGCCAATATGTCCGGGTGTTTAATAAACCGCCGGTGATTAAGATTCCGTTTGCGCTACGCAATTCCAGTTTGCCCATGGCTTTTGCAATCAGGTCAGCCATATGCTTGCCGGCATCTTCCATGATCTTTAAGCTGACTGCGTCTCGTTCGGCACAACAGGAGGCCACGATGCGTGTATAAGATGCAATATGGCCTCTGGACAAAGGCGCTAGCTTTTGGAAAATGGCATCCCGGGCCTGACAGATGGTGGGAATGTCTTTGCTGCATAAGATGCTGTGGTCTTCGCCAAGAATACGCTGGGACAGCATATCCAGGGGAGCGGCGCGATCCATTTGCTCCATACAGTGCTGCAAGGCCGTAAGGCCGATGTGGTATCCGCTTCCCTGATCGCCCAAAACGCAGCCCCAGCCACCGCTGATGATCCCGTCACCTGTTTCGGGGTGCTTTCCAATGGCGATGGTGCCGGTGCCGGCTAAAAGAACGCACTGGGAGTTATAGCGGGAGGCCAATGCCAGCGCGGCATTTCCCTCAGATTCCCGAAAGACTTGAGAGGGAACACCTGGAAAGGTGTTTTGCAATATCTGTTTAATTTGTATTTTGTTTCGTCCGCCTAAGTTAAAAGCGACGGCTTCTATGGGATACTTACTGCCCAGCATGGAAAGCGTTTGGCTTAATTCGGGGATGTTTGCGGTAGAATCTACCGCAGCACCGAAACCCTCCAGGATTATTTCTTCCACGAGGGATTCCTGGTTATAAACACGCAGCAGAGTTTTGCTGCCGCCGCTGTCGGCTGCAATGATCATAATGCCCCTCCTAATTTTATCTCTTTTCAGTATATAAAATGTAGGTGTGCCTGTCAATTTCCGGAGCAGGATTTAGGAAAATAGTGCCCCTTTTTAATAGAATAGTACCGATAATGAAAAATCAGGTGGATGGTAATTAGCCATCCACCTGATTGGATATTGGGGGGCAGATATGTTGTGGTTAGTCGTTCCAAGTAAGCAAAACGCCCAATGCCTGCGTTCTGTCTTTTACAAGCATATCATACATATCGATCGCTTTTTTGTAGTTTTCTTTATGGGTAACGGTGTTTTCCACACAGATTGCTTTTTGCCTCAGCAAGTCAAGGAAATAAGCGGTATCGGCACTTCTTGTCCAGGGGTCATAGGGGGTAGCGGTGGGGGTGTGGATCGCCCAGTTGTGGGCACAGATGATGGTTAAGCCGTTGCGACTGCAATATTCAAAGTCAACCGTGGATTTTCCTTTGGGGCTGCTGGTAATGATCAGGAAGCCTCTTCTCTGAAGGCATTTGAGCTCCGTTTCAATCAGAGAGGGAACACTGGTCGTTTCAAATACAAATCGGGCCAGCTCTTTCTTGCCACGGGTTTTCAGCACATCTACCACATTTTCCTTTGTTGAGTTAACTTTGTGGAAGCCTGGCTCATTGGGCAGCAGGTTAAGTCTGTTATCCGATACGTCGGTCACAAATACATTCAGCGCGCCGGCGACCTTGGCTAAGCGTGCCACTAACTGGCCAACCAAACCTGCGCCATAGACAACAACCGTGTCACCGGGTCTGATCTGCGCGGCACGGATGCTTGCCATTGCCACACATCCCAGCGTACCAAAAACAGCCTCCTCGGAGCTTACGGCTTCAGGAACTTCGATCAAATCGTTATTAGCCCTTACAGCAGCGTATTTTGCATGGGGAGCGGCGGAGAGAACCCGCTTGTCCAGCCATTCCTGGCTGACAGCGGCGCCGACCTTAACCACTTTGCCCACGTTGGAATATCCCGGGAAAATGGGATAGTTGAAATCTGCATTCCATGCAGAGTCCTTATCCACATTGGCTTCCAGACGGGTCAGTTCTGTACCGGTGCTGATTTGCGAAACTTCCGTTTCGATGAGAACTTCGTCATCCTTGATTTCAGGGAGGTCAGATTCCCATAACTCCACGCAGTTCTTGGCAGAGAATACTACCTTAACATTCTTGTCCATAAGTTACTCCTTTCTTAAAGCACGATCTCTTTGTGTTCGGTAACGCTCTTTGTTTCTGCGCCAACTAAAAGCATGGTGTTCAGGCTCTCTTCGGGAGGGCAGAGGACAGGCTCAACCTGGTTAACAACGCAATGGCAGAAGTAATTCAGTTCGTTATCCAAATTGTTGTTACTGGGGAAAAATTCGGAAAAATCTTCCGTATCCAGGGGGGTGGTGATACCCTCCGGGGTGAACACAGTCATCTCTTTGTGGGTTTCGGTGCTGTACTTAATGGTGGCTTTCTCGAAGCCTGCATCAAAGCCGGCATTCCAGGGGGTGGTTTTTTGAGGTCTCCAGCTGCCGGAGGCAGTAACGGTTACATCATCATCGTACTGATAAGAGGTAGAGCAAAGTTTCAGGTTGCCGGTGGTGTACACGCTTTTGGGCATGCCCAAAAGATTGACGATCATATCCGCATCGTGGATGTGCAGGTCAACCAGTGCACCGCCGGAGAGGGCTATATTTGCCATCCAACTGCCGGCATCCCAGGCAGGCAAAGTACCGTGGCGGAACAGGTTTAGCCACAGAAGCTTGCCGTAACGGTTGTCATTAACACATCTTCTTAAGTACTCATAGACTTTACCAAAACGGACCAGATGGCCTACCATCAGGGTCAGGCTCTTTTCCTTTGCTTTTGCCACCATCTCTGCTGCCTGCTTTGCATCGGAGGCAAAGGGCTTTTCACACAGAACATGAATGCCGAACTCCAAAGCATCCATGGTTGCCTGATAATGCAGGAAGGTAGGCAGGCATATGGATACACAGTCCGGCTTTTCTTTTTGGAACATCTCCATATAATCGGTGTAAAATTTGCAGCCGTGCTCTTCTGCAAGTGCTCGTCCGTTCTCTTCATCCACACTGCACAGAATGACGGTTTCCGCTATGCGTTTGAAAACAGCAACGTGCTGCTTGCCCATATAGCCGCTTCCGAGCACTGCGATCTTTAAATCGTATTTCATAAATACCTCCATATTTGATGGGATGCAATATACTTACCGTGCGGGTTTGCACAATTTCATTATGTCAAATTCCATAGAAGATTTCAAGAAAATCTGTCGGTTAATATGGACAAAATGTCGTGGGTATTTCAGAGCACAGCCATTGGCCGGTGCTGCGAACGAAATGGCGGCGCTTGTGTAAAAAAGAAAAGGGTTGGTTTGTGACAGTAAAAATCAAATTTATGGCATTTCATTAAGTGGATAAATTGGTAAAATATTAATAGAGTGATTGAACATAAATGAAAGCACTTTAAAAAGGGAGGACGTCAAAAAGGAATACTTAGGCATCCATTATAATATGAAATATGTTCCGCAGCTGGAACCGGGATTTATCCCGTTTGGCGTGTGGATGAATGCGTATAAAAAGGGCGGCGATATGATTTTGGCAACCTGCCGGCAGGTCCTGTGTGACGAATTCCCGGCAATCTGCAATAAGGTGAACGTAACGCTTCCGGACGAAAAGACCCGCCGTGTAGGTCAGTCTGTTGCTGCAGCCAGTTTGCCTAACATCCAAAAGTAGAACGTTAAAGGAGAATTTCTATGTTTTATAAAAACGCGCGCATTTACTGTTCTGATTTTCAGTTCCGCAATGGTGCTTTTGAAGTAAGGGACGGTAGTTTCGGTGAGATTTTATCGGAAACCGTGCCGGAGGACGCTATTGATTTGCAAGGAGCCACTGTGATCCCCGGCCTGATCGATATCCATAACCATGGCAACTCCGGCGCAGATATGAATGACGGTGATTATGAGGGCCTGAAAAGAATGGCCAAATATCTTGCCGAAAACGGCATCACTTCCTTTACTCCCGCCACCTCAACCATGCCCTACGACAGGTTGGAAAAAGCCTTTGCTACCGCCAAGCGGTTTTGTGACAAAGCGCCTGCCGGTCACGCCCGCCTTCTGGGCATTCACATGGAAGGTCCCTACTTTTCTGAAAAGAAGAAGGGCGGTCAAAACAGCGATTACCTGAAAGATCCCGACTTTGAAGGCTTTAAGAAGCTTTATGATGGCTGTGACGGATTGGTCCGTATCGTGGATGTTGCTCCGGAGCTTCCCGGTGCAGAAGAATTTATTACAAAAGCCAGCAAGCTGTGTACGGTCTCAGTTGCTCACACAGATACTGATTACGATACTGCAAAGATGGCTTTCAATGGTGGAGCGACCCTTTTGACCCATCTTTATAACGGTATGACCGGCATCCATCATCGCAACCCGGGCGTGATCCCGGCAGCGGTGGAAAATTCCCATGTCCGTGCCGAGCTGATCGGTGACGGAATCCATGTGCATCCCGCTGCTGTCCGTCTGGCTTTTACGATGTTTGGCAAGGAGCGGATTGTTTTGATCTCTGATGCGATCCGCTGCTGCGGCCTGGAGGAGGGCGGCGAGTTTGATGCAGGCTGTCAGCGAGCATGGCTCATAGACGGCGTGGGAAGACTTGCCGACGGAACGATCACCGGTGCTGCCACCAACTTGTTTGACGGCATGGTCAGGGTGATCCGTATGGGCATCAGGGAAGAGGATGCGATCCGGGCAGCTACCTATAATCCCGCCTGTGCCATAGGTGCGGCAAATATTGTAGGCTCCATCGCTCCCGGAAAACAGGCGGACTTCGTTATTTGCGGTGGGGATTATAGCTGTAAGCAGGTATATATTTTGGGAGAAAGGGTTTGACAGGGGAAGCGATGAAACGATCTGAAATGAATGCATATTTGCGCTGGATGCATAAAGGAGCAGAGCTATGAAGAAAGGTATTTGCTGCGCAGGCAGTATGATTGTGGATATTACATACCCCATTGAAACTTGGCCTAAGCAGAACGAACTGACCCATATTACAGAGGGCATCCGAAGCACCACAGGCGGTTGCGTTTGCAATACGATCATTGATCTTGCTCGGCTTGACCCTGACTTGCCTCTGTTTGCTTCCGGCTTTGCCGGGCACGATGCTGAGGGGGAGTTTATGCTCCAGGAAATGGGCAGGTATCCCAATATTGATATGTCTATGATCAAAAGAGATGGGCGCACCTCTTTTACTGCCGTCATGAGCAACAACCAGACCAAGGAACGCACCTTCTTTCAGCACGCAGGCGCCAACGCCTATTACTGTGCAGATCATATTGATCTGGACGCCTTGGATGTGGATATTTTCCATATTGGATATATTTTGCTGTTGCCTGCATTGGATGCTCAAGATGACGAATATGGAACAAAGATGGCAAGGCTGCTTCACCAGGTTCAGCAAAAGGGCATCAAGACTTCTATTGATGTTGTTTCTGAGTCCGGTGATCGCTTTGCAAGACTGGTGACCCCGGCACTGAAATATACCAACTATTGTGTCATCAACGAGCTGGAAGCCCAGCAGACCACCGGTGTGGCGCTGAGGGATGAAGACGGCACACTGCACGAAGAGAATATGCCTGCAGCACTGCAGAAACTGAAGGAATTGGGTGTAGCTGATTGGGCTGTGATCCATTGCCCGGAAATCGGCTGTGGTATTGATGAACACGGAAATTACTATGCCGTACCCAGCCTGAAGCTGCCCAAGGGATGGATCAAAGGAACTGTGGGCGCCGGAGATGCCTTCTGCGCCGGCATCCTTTACGCCGCGGAAATGGGCATGGATATGGAAGCTGCCCTGAAGCTGGGCGCATGTAGCGCCGCGGCCTCTTTAAGCGAGGTGGGCGGCTCAGATGGCGTGAAGTCAGCGGCAGAGGTTATGAAACTATATGAGCTCTATGGCTAAAGAAGGAAGAGAGAATGAAAAAAGCAGTAATGTACGGTGGCGGCAACATTGGCCGCGGATTTATTGGGGCGCTTTTCAGTCAGTCCGGCTATGAGGTGACCTTTATCGATGTGGCAGAGCCTGTTGTAAAGGAATTGCAGGAAAAGCACACCTATCCCGTGCGCTATGTTTCCAGCCAGGGAAAGAAGGATGTGTGGATCGAAAATGTTACCGCCGTCAACGGTAACGACACAAATGCTGCCACAGATGCCATTGCCAATTGCGATATTATGGCAACGGCCGTAGGCGCCCGTATCCTTAAGTTTATCGTGCCCAACATCGTGGGCGGCCTGCGCAAGCGCTGGGCAATGGGCAAGGAAAAGCTGAACATTATCATTTGCGAGAACCTGATGGATGCCAACAAGGTTTTGGAGGGCATGCTGAAGGAACAGCTGACGGAAGAAGAGCGGAAGCTTTTTGATGAGACCGTAGGCCTGGTGGAAGCTTCCATCGGCCGTATGGTGCCTGTGCAGACCGAGGAAATGAAGGATGGCGAGCCTTTGCGGGTATGTGTGGAAGCCTATGGTTTCCTGCCTGTGGATAAGGATGCCTTTAAGGGTGAGATCCCTGCCGTCGAGAACATGGTGCCTTTCGCTCCCTTTGATTTTTACATTAAGCGCAAGCTGTATGTACATAATATGGGCCACGCCATTTGTGCCTACTTGGGCGACCTGCTGAGCCTGGAGTATATCTGGCAATCCATCGATGTAGCCAATGTGCGCATCATCGTCCAAAATGCGATGCTGGAAAGCGCTATGGCACTTTCTAAGAAGTATGGCGCATCCCTTATGGACCTGCAGCTGCACATCACAGATCTCTTGGGCCGCTTTACCAATCAGGCCCTGAAGGATACCTGCCAGCGGGTAGGCGGTGACCCCGCCCGGAAACTCAGTCCCGACGACCGGCTGATCGGCTCTGCCAAGCTGGCTATGGAGCAGGGCATCACCCCCGCTTACATTGCCGTAGGCGCAGCCGCCGGCGTTTACCGTTATATTCAGGAAAGTGCGGAACTGGAGCAGAGCGTGGACAGCGCCATGCAGGTGCTGCAGACCGTTTCCAAGCTGCAGCCGGAGGATACGCTGTGCACCCGAATCCTGGATGCCTACCGGCAGATCCTGTGCGGCACGCCTGTATTCGAGCTGCGTCAGGCAGCAGATATGGTCAAATTTAAGAGCCTTACTAGTGTGATTTAAGTGGAAGAGAGGCTATATATCTAAATAAAGTGACCCCCAAAAGTTAGATAAGTGTGATATCATACTTGTCTAACTTTTGGGGGTGACTTCATTATCAAGCTATATCGGCATTTATGGAGAAACATTGAAACATGAATTCGGCAACTTCGTCGACGATGCCTAATTTCATAAAGCCGTTGCTGCTTTTTGGGCTTTCCCATTCATTCCGGTAATTTTACCGCAAAAAAACATAAAAGTGCAATAACTTTCGGAGAATTTACTCTCCGTGGCGTAAATGAGCACTGGGACTGACGCCAAAGCGGCGTTTGTAGGATCTAAAGAAGGTGGAGTATTCGGTAAAACCACATTGCGTATAGACTTCGGTGGCAGGCATGCCGTTTTCCAAAAGTTCTTTTGCCATAAATAACCGTTTAATGGTGATATACTCCCAAACTGTTGTTCCTGCGGATTTGCGGAACAGCCGGTTCAGGTGGGTTTGGCTGGTATAAAACTGATGGGAGAGCAGTTCCAGGGACAAGTCTTCCGTCAGGTGATCGTTTATGTATTTCATAATTGGCGCCGCCGGGTCTTTCAATGCCAGTCGCTCCGAAGAGTTTTTCAATTGTGTCAGCTGCTCGGTCAGTTCGCAAAGAAGGGGCAGAAGATAGCACAGCTGGGTGTCCTTACCTTTTTGACGGAAAAGCTGTTTCAGGTAAAATTCCCAGTTGTTTTCTGGAAAGAGACGGGCAGGGTAGTGGTTGAATTTACCCAAAGGCCGGTCATAAAAAGGGATAAGCAACGGCAGCATGGAGGTAAGGTCCTCACCGGTGATGCTGAAATGTACGCCTACCCGATGATAGTTCTCCTGGTCGGATACTTGCGCCAGATGCACCTCACCTTTTTGCAGCACGATCAGGTCACCGTGGCTCAGGTCATACCGGCGACCCTCCACAATGTAACTGACCTGCCCTTCTAAAAGACAGTAAAGTTCATATTCTTCGTGGGAATGCATTTGTGCGATGTAAGGCTGCTCTTTCTTCGTGATGATATTGTAACTGTTGAACGAAAAGCTCATCATACACACCTCGCGTCTTATTATAACCGGAAATGTTTAGAAATGCAATATGGAACAGTTAAAAATGCAATTCCATTTCATATTGATGCATTCTATAATGATATCATCCAATATTAAGGAGGTTTTGCTATGCGCATTTATGCATTTGCAGATGAAGCAAGTCCTAATATCGATCAGCAGATCGTTGCTATGAAGAGAAATAACCTGAAAGGCCTGGAGATCCGTGGCGTGGATGGCCAAAACATTGCCGTTATCTCCCTGGAAAAAGCTCGGGAAGTACGGAGTAAAATGGATGCCGCGGGCCTGCAGGTTTGGACTATCGGATCTCCCATTGGCAAGGTACGTATCGATGAGGATAACCTGGAGCAGGAGCTGGATAAGCTACGCCACATCATTGAAGTGTCTAAAATTTTGGGCGCAGAGAATATCCGTTTGTTTTCCTTCTTCATTCCCCAAGGGGAAGATCCTTACCAGTATCGGGAGGAGGTGCTGCGCCGTATGAAAGCCTTTGCCGATGTCGCGGAGGGCAGCGGTATCAATCTTTGCCATGAAAACGAGAAGGGCATTTACGGCGATAATGCGGACCGCTGTTTGGATATCTTCCAAGCAGAGCCCCGGTTAAAGGGTATTTTTGATCCTGCAAACTTCGTCCAGTGCGACGAGGATACCCTGCGGGCGTGGAGCACGCTGAAATCTCATATCAAGTATCTGCATATTAAAGATGCACTGCCGGATGGCTATGTTGTACCGGCAGGTCAGGGCGCAGGTAATTTGCCAATGATTGTGGAAGAATTTATGGCTCGGGGCGGCGACGCAGTGACCATTGAGCCTCACTTGGCGGTGTTTGAGGGCTTAGCTGAAATAGAGCAAGAAGATCATGCGACCCAAGTGGGTAAAATTACTTACCCCAATAATGATGCAGCTTTCGACGCTGCCTGTAATGCTTTTAAGGAGTTGATCTGATATGAGAATTGGTGCGCAGTTTTTTACTGTACGGGAACATTGTAAGACATTAGAGGATTTTGCGGAATCCCTGAAAAAGGTAGCGGATATTGGCTACCGTTATGTGCAGATCTCCGGTGTATGCCCTTATGAGCCTGCCTGGCTGAAACAGGAGCTGGATAAGAATGGACTTAGCTGTGTGTTGACCCACATACCCGCTGACCGGCTGGTGGCGGATCCTGTGCAGGTAGCGAAGGAACACGATGTGTTTGGCTGCGACCATGTGGGGTTGGGTGTCTACCATTTTGAAGAGGCCAAGGGCGAGACCGTGGAAACTTTTGTGAGCACTTACAGACCGGTTGCCAAAGCATTAAATGAACAGGACAAGACCTTTATGTATCACAATCACGCCTATGAATTCGATAAAAGAGACGGCCGGCTGATTCTGGATCAAATTGTCGAAGCTATTCCGGAGATGGGGATTACGCTGGATACTTATTGGGTTCAGGTAGGTGGTGGCGATCCCGCCCAGTGGCTGGAACGATTAAGCGGCCGTGTACCTTGTATCCACCTAAAGGATTGCGCCTATCAGCAGAAAATGGCAGTAGTAGGCGAGGGCAACATCAATTTTGAACGTGTGTTTCAGATGGCAGCATCTGCCGGTACGAAATATATGCTGGTAGAGCAAGATAACTGTAACGGGGAAGACCCCTTTGATTGCCTGCGAAGAAGTTATGCATATTTGAAGGCCAACGGCTTTGAATAAGGAGAATAAATATGGGAAATAAAATCAAACTTGGTGTGATCGGTATTGGCAATATGGGTTCTGCCCACGCAAAGCGTGTGGTGGAGGGCGAGTGCCCGGATTTTGTACTTACTGCTGTTGCCGACTTGAAGGAAGAGCGGAAGAATTGGGCTAAGGAAAATTTGGGTGAAGATGTGGCATTTTTCTATTCCGCTGAAGAAATGCTGGACAGCGGCCTGATCGATGCATGTATCGTTGCTGTACCCCACTACGACCATCCCCGGCTGGCTATGGCCTGTATGGAGCGGAGCATCCATGTAATGGTGGAAAAGCCTGCGGGCGTTTACGTCAAGCAGGTTGCGGAAATGAACGCTATGGCAGACAAGCATCCAGAAGTGGTGTACGCTATGATGTTCAATCAGCGCACCAATCATATCTACCGAAAGATGAAGGAACTGGTATCTTGCGGTAAGTATGGCCGTATCCGCCGCACCAACTGGATCATCACCAACTGGTATCGCAGCCAGGTATATTACGATTCCGGCGCCTGGCGGGCTACCTGGGCCGGCGAAGGTGGCGGTGTGCTGCTGAATCAGTGTCCCCATCAGCTGGATCTGTGGCAGTGGATCTGCGGCATGCCCGTAAAGATCCATGCTAAGCTGCACTACGGCAAGTGGCATAACATCGAGGTGGAAGACGATGTGACCGCCTATGTTGAGTACGAAAACGGCGCTACCGGTGTGTTTGTTACCACTACCGGAGATCCCTGTGGTTCTAACCGTTTTGAGGTGCAAATGGATGGCGCCAAAATCGTGGCGGAGAATAATAGCCTGGTCCTTTACGAGCTGGACACCTTGGAGCCGGAGTTCTCTAAAAATGCGCCTACCCCCTTTGCCGCTCCCAAGGCAACTCGTATCGAGGTGGAATCAGATGGCTTGAACGAGCAGCACGTGGGCGTGATCAATGCCTGGGGCAGCGCCATCCTGCGGGGTGAAAAACTGGTTGCAGACGGCAGAGAAGGTATCAATGGCCTGACTATTTCCAATGCAATGCACATGTCATCCTGGCTGGATCAGGCAGTAGAGCTGCCCATCGACCCGGATGCTTACTATGCCCAGCTGAAAATCCGTATTGACGGATCTAAGGAAAAGGATAATGTCAATGAGTTGGTTGCGGATACCAGCAGCTCCTATGCCGGCACAGGCGAGACACAGAAGCGTTGGAACTCCAACTGGTAATTCCTTGGGTGGTCTGGACGGCAAAACGTTAGGGAGATTATTAATTGTTATATCAGAACCCTGAGTTGTTCTTTTCTTGACATAAACATACAACTGAAGGTTAAACCACCCGGCGGTGAGACCAATTTGGTCTTACCGCCGGGTGGCTGTTTATGGTAGCAGTATACACTTTTTCGCAGGATGTCCACTGGTTTTTCTCTACGCCATTTTACGTCAATTTTACGCCATTTTCCCGTGGAAAGGCATAGGGCTACGTGGACTTATGTGTTTTAGAAATAATGGAAAAACTAGTGTTTATCAAGCTGTATCGGCATTCGCGGAGATATATTGAAATATGGAATCGGTAGCTTCATCACCGGTGTGAAGGTTCAAATCAGGTCATAAAACGCCGAAAACTTTTTTGTAGCCCATAGAGAAATGCAAATAATCCGAACCTGTATATATCGGTGAAGGGTTCGGATTTTTGCAACATATTCAATAGCACGAGAAAAAGCAATTGGTGAGCACATATTTGTGATCATCAATTGTTTTTTTGATATATTTTGTTGTATAATATATATATATATAAACAAAAGGGGGGTAATCTATATGAAAAGAAAAAACCATCACGATGTTTCTCTTCAACCCCATAAAGATAGAAGTATGATAGTTCAAACAATTGTATCTGTAGTTTCAACATTACTATTGCTACGCCGGGCGGGGTCCCTACAATAGTTCCGCAAGAGATATTTGATACTGTGCAAGAAAAAACATGTCGCAAATAAAAAGGCCCCTACTCGCCCATGGAGGTAGATACTTGAGCGTAGGCTACAACTCGCAACTTTGCACCGGACACCGTCCAAACTCCTGGATGCGAGGTGTGCAATCAACCTGTGTAGTTTTTCTTTTCGGCAATGCTACTCGCCCCCAATTCTCCTGCGATAAAGAATGGAGAACTTGATTGGGGAGCAAATACTGGAGCAGGTACAAAGAAAGGGAATGAAGAACCAATAGTACTACAGGGCACATATCCGATATGTTGGAAACAGTTCAGCAATATAGATAACAGTAAGACAGGTTCTTTTGCCGTACTAATAAACACAATTCAAAAAAATAAGACCTGTATGTTTAATCACATACAGGTCTTATTACTTAGGAAAGGAGGCGTGACCTCTTGAACGTGTATGAACATGATTCAAGAGGTCAGTAGAAAAATTATAGGTAAAAGAGCATACTAGACGGACAGGACGGGCAGTTTATTTGGGAGAAAAAATGACCTTAACACGAGTCGTAACGAATTCATAACGAATTAATTCGTTACAAAGTGCTTCACAGTTGGTTGTAGCTGTTTCGGGGCAGATTTGGAAAATGGAGATTTTATAGGTGAAAATGTGATTTTATAAACAAAAAATTCCGGAAACGGCGAGTCTCCGGAACTAAGTTTGGTGGAGAAAAGCGGGATCGAACCGCTGACCTCTTGAATGCCATGACAAATCGACACCAAAAAGTTCTGTTTTTCTAGCACTTTATGTCCGTCTAGCACGTTATTTAAACAAAAAAGTTAATACTACATCCGTCTGGCACGTCTAGTCCGTCCTGTTTCGTGTTAAATTCGTGTCGAAGGTGTTTCGCAAACCCTCTGGTGTTTCGAGGGTTTCGCGCCTCCAAGAGAAAGGATGGATGTTGCATGGATTACATATCCGCAAAAGAAGCGGCAAACAAGTGGGGCGTCTCAGATGTGATTGCCCGTAAGTATTGCCGACAAAAACGCATTCCCGGAGCCAAGTATCAAAACGGGGCTTGGTTGATTCCGGAACATGCAAAGAAACCAAAACCAATGGTAAGCAAGCAACCCGCAAAAACAGTCTCTCCACTGTCCAAGAAATTGATTTGGCAAAAAACGAAAAAGAACAATCACAACCTATATGACTACATACAAATCAATTTCACGTATTCTTCATCCCGCATGGCCAGTAACCGTCTTACCCGGAACCAAGTTGAAGATATTTTTAGGAAAGGTAAGATTCGTGAGTTGTTCGAACCAACAAAAGTATCAGATATGGTAGAAGCGATGAATCACTGCGTTTGCATTGATTATATCATTGACCATGTGAACGAACCGTTATCCCATCAGATGATCATAGAGCTTCACTACTGGTTAATGTTTGGAACGGTGGATCACAGAAAACAGCGGGTCACGCCTGGAGTGTACCGCCAAGCAGGCACAGTTAGACGCAACCGACCAATGCCACCGGCTGAAAAGATCGGTAGTATGCTGAAGAAACTTGTTCAGTCATATGAAGGTAGAAGGAAGAAAGACTTGCCGGAGATTCTTGATTTCCATGTTCAGTTTGAGCAGATTGTTCCTTTTGAAGATGGGAATGGGCGGATCGGTCGATTGATCATGTTTAAGGAATGTGTCCGTAACGGCGTCACGCCCTTCATCATCGACGATAAGCGCCGGAGCCAATACCTTGCAGGTCTTGCAGAATGGGGCACCTACCGCTTCACACTGATGCAGGTGGTTGCCGATGCACAGGAACGGTTTGAACGACAGTTGAAGCTGCAATCACTTAGAGAACTGCCTATGTCCAAGTTTAGAAAGTATGGCGATAGCGAGGACGAAGAAGAGGAAAATGTTGAGGAGGGATACGATAATGAAACTGAATGATTTTGTACATACATTGAAGTCAAAACTTACTGCCACACAACCGAGTTTTGGCGATGATGCTGATAGCGTGTTGGGTTTCCTTTGTGGTGCTTATTACGATCAGAATTGTAATAGCGATACTGAGGAGATCAAGCAAGCATTTGAAGATCTGTATGAAGCCATGAATGGCAAAACACTTAGAGAGAAAGATGAGGTGATATATGCCGTCTGC